>NZ_JBHUSF010000066.1:0-34726 GCF_042673295.1 Rhodococcus sp. NPDC057014 | reverse complement strand
CCGGTGCCGTGGGACCGCTCGGCATCGGCATCGCAACCCTGTGGCTCAGTGTCATCGTGGTCCTGCCGCTCGCCGCACTCACCGTCGCGTCGTTCGGCGACGGGATCGGCGGCTTCGTGGACGCGATCACCTCGCCCGTGGCGGTGGCGTCCCTGCGCGTCACCGTGATGGTGTCGGTGGTGGTGGCCGTGATCAACGTGATCATGGGCACGCTCATCGCATGGGTTCTCGTGCGCGACGAATTCCCCGGCAAGCGCGCCGTCAACGCGCTGATCGACCTGCCGTTCGCGCTGCCGACCATCGTGGCCAGCATCGTCCTGTTGTCGTTGTACGGCCCGGAGAGCCCGATCGGCGTGCACCTCAACGCCACGCAGCCCGGCCTGATCGTGGCGCTGGCGTTCGTGACGCTGCCGTTCGTCGTCCGCTCGGTGCAGCCGGTGCTGATCGAGGTGGACAAGGAAGTCGAGGAGGCCGCGGCCTCCCTCGGCGCCGACAACGTGACGATCTTCCGCAAGGTGGTGCTGCCGACCCTGACTCCGGCGATCATCAGCGGCGCGGGGCTCGCGTTCGCCCGCGCGATCGGCGAGTACGGCTCCGTCGTGCTGATCGGCGGAAACATTCCCCGAGAGACTCAGGTCGCTTCCCAGTACATTCAACAGCAGATCGAAATCGACAGGCCGGCCGCCGCGGCGGCCGTGTCGGTGGCCCTCCTGGCCATCGCGTTCGTGACGCTGTTCGCCCTCCGGGTCTTCGCCAGCCGGGGGCAGCGTCGTGAGGAGCAGGCGGAATGAAGCTCTCTGGGTCCACCCGGATCACCCTGCGCACGGTCGCGCTGCTCTACCTGTTCGGCCTGCTGGTGGTGCCCATCGTCATCATCCTGTTCCGCACGTTCGAGAACGGGATCGGCGCCTTCGTCGATTCGATCAGCACACCCGCCGCGATCTCCGCGCTGAATCTGTCCCTGCTGATCGTGGCCATCGTCGTCCCGGTGAACGTGGTGTTCGGGATCGTCACGGCCCTCGCGCTGGTGCGGGGCCGGTTTCCGGGCCGCGGTCTGGTGCAGGCGGTGGTCGACCTCCCGTTCGCCGTCTCACCCATCGTGGTCGGGGTGTCGCTGATTCTGCTGTGGGGCGCCAACGGCTGGTTCGGCGGGCTCGAATCGCTGGGGTTCAAGGTGATCTTCGGGCTACCCGGGATGGTCATCGCCACCCTGTTCGTGACGTTGCCGTTCGTCGTGCGGGAAGTGGAGCCCGTCCTGCACGAGATCGGCGAGGAACAGGAACAGGCCGCCGCGACGCTCGGCGCGAGCCGCTGGCAGACGTTCTGGCTGATCACCCTGCCCGCCATCCGCTGGGGTCTGACCTACGGCGTCGTCCTGACCGTCGCCCGTTCGCTGGGCGAATTCGGTGCCGTGATCATGGTGTCCTCCGGTTTCCCCGGGGTGTCCCAGACCCTGACCCTGCTCGTGCACTCGCGCTACATCGACGACCACAACACGTTCGGTGCGTACTCCGCAGCCACCCTGCTGATGGGCATCGCGCTGATCACCCTGCTTCTGATGACTCTGCTCGACCGCAAGAGGAGCACCACATGATTACCGTGACCGGCGCCCGGAAGAACTACGGGTCCTTTGCTGCTCTCGACGACGTCTCCATCGACATCCCCTCGGGTTCGCTGACCGCGCTCCTCGGGCCCAGCGGGTCGGGCAAGTCGACGCTGCTCCGCTCCATCGCCGGACTCGAAGCCCTCGACTCCGGCACCGTCGTGATCGGCGGGAACGACGTCACCGACATCTCCCCGCAGAAGCGGGACATCGGTTTCGTGTTCCAGCACTACGCGGCGTTCAAGCACATGACGGTGCGCGACAACGTCGCGTTCGGTCTGAAGATCCGCAAGCGGCCGAAGCCGGAGATCGACAAGAAGGTCAACGAGCTGCTCGAGATCGTCGGCCTCGACGGCTTCCAGCACCGCTACCCGGCGCAGCTGTCCGGCGGTCAGCGCCAGCGGATGGCGCTCGCGCGGGCACTGGCGGTGGACCCGAAGGTGCTGCTCCTCGACGAGCCGTTCGGTGCGCTCGACGCGAAGGTCCGCACGGACCTGCGCACCTGGCTGCGCCGGCTGCACGACGAGGTGCACGTGACGACGGTGCTGGTCACCCACGACCAGGAGGAGGCGCTCGACGTCGCCGACCGGATCGCGGTTCTCAACAAGGGCCGGATCGAGCAGATCGGGGAGCCGGAGGACCTCTACGACCGCCCCCGCAACGACTTCGTGATGTCGTTCCTCGGGTCCGTGGCCAAACTCAACGGGCAGTTGGTCCGGCCGCACGACATCCGCCTCGGCCGCGACCCCGACCTGGCCCTCGCGCAGCAGGCGGGGACGGCCGAATCGCTCGGGGTCACGCGGGCCACGGTGGAGCGCGTGGTGCACCTCGGGTTCGAGGTGCGGGTGGATCTGCGCAACGAGGCCACCGGTGAACCCTTCTCCGCCCAGGTGACCCGCGGCGACAGTGCGGCACTCGGCCTGCGGGAGGGCGAGACCGTCTACGCGCGGGCGACGCGGGTACCCGAACTCCCGGAGGCCGAAGTTCCGGTCTCCCTGTAACTCCCCGCCGATGTAGGAGGCGACTGTGGCGACCCCGGTGAATCCTGTCCGTGACAACGTTCTGATCGTGCACTGGCACGATCTGGGTCGTCACCTCGGGTGTTACGGCGCGTCCGGGGTGCGCAGCCCGAACCTCGACCGGCTCGCGGCGGAGGGGGTGTTGCTGACCGACGCGCATGCGGCGGCGCCCCTGTGCTCGCCCTCGCGCGGCGCGCTGTTCTCGGGCCGGTATCCGCACAGCAACGGACTGATCGGGCTCGCGCACCATGGGTGGCAGTACCACGACGACGTCCGCACGCTGCCGTCCCTGCTGGCGGAGGCGGGCTGGTACACGGCCCTGTTCGGGATGCAGCACGAGACCGCGTACCCCAAGCGGCTCGGCTTCCACGAGTACGACGTGTCGAACTCGTTCTGCGAGTACGTCACCGATCGCGCGTCGCGGTGGCTGGCGCGGTTCCCTCCGCACCCGTTCCTGCTGACCGCAGGCTTCTTCGAGACGCACCGCCCGTACCCGGTCGACAGGTACGCACCCGCCGATCCCGAGGGTTTCGACGTGCCCCCGTACCTGCCCGACCGTCCGGAGGTCCGCGCGGACCTGGCCGGATTCCACGGGTCGATCGAGGTGGCCGACGCCGCGGTCGGCCGGCTGCTGCAGACCCTCGAGGACGAGGGGCTGGACGACAGCACGTGGGTCGTGTTCCTCACCGACCACGGCGAGGCGTTCCCCGGTGCGAAGTCGACGCTGTATGCGCCGGGCACGGGAATCGCGACGATCATCCGCCCACCGCGGAGGCTGCGGGCTGCCCCACGCGTCTACGACGACCTGTTCAGCGGGGTGGATCTGGTTCCCACCCTCCTCGACCTGCTGGGCGTCCCGGTCCCCGCCGCCGTGGAGGGCGTCTCCCACGCCGCGCAGTTGCTGGGCCGGTCGGAGTCGACCGCGCGCGACGTCCTGTTCACCGAGAAGACGTTCCACGACAGCTTCGACCCGATCCGCGCGGTACGCAGCAAGCGGTTCAGTTACATCGAGAACTACGCGCCACGGCCCAGGCTCGAACTGCCCCTCGACATCGAGAACAGCCTGTCCGGTGCGGCGCTGGGCACCGAGCATCTCCTGCCGCGTCCGAGCCGGGAACTCTACGACCTGGCCGCCGACCCCGATGAGCGCGACAATCTCGCCGACACCGAGGACTTCGCCGAGACGCAGGCCGAGTTGGCACTCGAACTCGCGACGTGGCGACGGACCACGGGCGACTCGATTCCGAGCGAGGAGGAGGGAACGGCGTACGCGCGGAAGGCGATGGAGGAGTATCTCGCCACGCTCGGCCGGGTGCCGGACGTGCGTTCGGCCTACAGCGAGGAACGCGGAATCCTGGACGAGCCCCGGAGTGGCGTGGAGACGTAGCGGCGTCGAGAGGCAGGCGCCGCGGGTCGATGATCGCGGTTCCGTCGCCGCGACCTGCACACCGGTGGTGCACTGGGAGGGTGAGCGTCGACTGCCCGCGGTTCACACGGCCGAGGCCGCTGCACGAGGTGCTGGGCCGCCTCGGCCGGTCGGCGACCCTGTGCGGCCCGGGCGGCACCGCGGTGACGGGGATCAACCAGGATTCGCGTCTCGTCCGGGCCGGGGACGTGTACGCGGCGCTGCCGGGCCGGCACCGTCACGGGATCGAGTTCGTGGCCGAAGCCGCGGCGCGCGGCGCGGTCGCGATGCTCAGCGACCGGAAGTCGGACGTCCTGCCGACGATCGTGGTGGATGATCCGCGCCGGGTCCTCGGTCCGCTGGCGTCGTGGGTGTACGGCGATCCGTCCCGTGCGCTCGACGTCTACGGGGTGACCGGGACGAACGGGAAGACGAGCACCGTGTACCTCCTGGACGCGGGACTGCGCGCGGCCGGGGCCGCCGCCGGAATGATGACGGGGATCACGGTCCGCGGGCCCGGAGGCTCACGGACCGCGACCCGGACGACACCCGAGGCGTGCGAACTCCAGCAGACGCTCGCCGCATTCGCCGAACAGCGGATCGGGGCGGTCGCGATGGAGGTGTCGAGCCACGGTCTCGCCCTGCACCGGATCGACGGGACCTCCTTCCGGGTGGGGGTGTTCACCAATCTCGCCCGCGACCATCTGGACTTCCACCCCGACATGGACGCGTACTTCGCGGCGAAGGCCAGACTGTTCGACTCCCGGCACTGCGCGGCGGCCGCCATCGGCATCGACGACGAATTCGGGCACCGCCTCGCCGCCACCGTCACCGTGCCCCGGCTGACGTTCTCGTCGAGGACGACGGCGGCCGACATCCACGCGTCGGGTGTGCGCGCGGACGAGGGCGGCACGTCGTTCACGCTGCACGGCGCCGGCGACCGGAGGTCGGTGCGGCTGCGGTTGCTCGGCGTGCACCAGGTGGACAACGCGCTCGCCGCGATCTCCGCCCTCCTCGCACGGGGCGTCGACCCGGACGCGGCGATCACCGGGATCGAGAACCTCGACACCGTCCCGGGACGACTGGAGTCGGTGGACGCGGGGCAGCCCTTCCTCGCCTTCGTCGACTACATGCACAACACTGCCGGGCAGCGCCGGCTGTTTCCCTACCTCCGTTCGCTGACCGGCGGCCGGGTCATCGCCGTCGTCGGGGCGACGGGTGAGCGCGACCCCGGCAAGCGCGCCCCGCTCGGCGCGACGGCGGCCCGTTTCGCCGACACCGTCGTCGTCACCGACGAGAGCCCGTACTCCGAGGACGCGCAGCGCCTGCGGGAGGACGTGGCGCGCGGAGCGCGCAGCGGCGGCACTGCGCACGTGCTGGTCGTCCCCGACCGCGCGGAGGCGATCGCGGCGGCGGACACGCTCGCCGCGCCGGGCGACGTCGTGGTGGTCGCCGGCCGCGGGCACGACCGGGTCCAGGCGTACGGTTCCCGCCTGCGCGTGTTCGACGACCGGACAGCGCTGCACGAGGCACTGGTCCGCTCGCTGAGCTAGGCCGACAGCCCCTCGTGCCGGGCGAGTTCGGTGAGAATCCGGGCGACGAGGTCGTCGAGGTCGGCGCCGGTGGTGTCGAAGGCGAGGTCCGGGTTCTCGGGCGCCTCGTACGGTGCGTCGATCCCGGTGAGGCCGCGGAGTTCGCCCGCCCGCGCCCGGGCGTAGAGGCCCTTGGGGTCGCGTCGCTCGCACTCGGCGACCGGGGTGCTGACGTGGATTTCGAGGAACGGCAGGTCCGCGGCCTCGTTCAGGGCGCGGGCGATCGCGCGGTCCGATCGGAGCGGCGACACCATCGAGGCGATGGCGACCACTCCGGCGTCGGCGAACAACCGGGTGAGATGACCGACGCGGCGGATGTTCTCGGCCCGGTCACCGGGGGAGAATCCCAGATCGTCCGAAATGCCGTGCCGGACGTTGTCGCCGTCGAGCAGGTAGGCGGTCCGGCCGGCGTCGACGAGCGTCCGTTCGAGCGCGACCGCGACGGTCGACTTTCCGGACGCCGGCAGCCCGGTGAGCCAGACGGTGGCGCCCCGCTGCCCGGTCGCGGACCAGCGTCGACCCCGTTTCAGCGAGGACGGGTGCCACTTGATGTCGTGCCGGGTCTGCTCCCCGGGAACCACTTCCCTTGTGTCGCTGACGGTTCCGGCGCCGACGGTGTCGTTGCTCTGTTCGTCGATGAGGATGAACGCGCCCGCGTCGCGGTTGATGGCGTAGGGGTCGGCGAGCACCACGGTGCTCGTCCGGAGCGTGATCCGGCCGATGTCGTTGAGGGCGAGTTCGCTGGGGGAGTCGTGTTCTTCGAGGGTTTCCGGGTCGAGCCGGGTGTGCAACTCCTGCACCGTGGCGCGCACGGTGCGGCTGGTGTGCTTGAGGGCCACCCGGTCGCCCGCCCGCAGCGGGGTTTCGCTCAGCCAGCAGACGGTCGCGTCGATCTCGCGGGCCGGGACCGGTGCGGTGGCCTCGGTGGCCGCGCTCACGACGAGGTCGCCGCGGGCGACGTCGACGTCGTCGGCGAGTTCGAACGACACCGACAGCGGCGCGACCGCGACGGCCCGCTGCGGATCGAGGGTGTCGAGGGCGGTGACCGTGCTGCGGGAACCGGCCGGCAGCACCAGCACCTCGTCCCCGACGGACAGGGTGCCCGCCGACAGCCGGCCGGTGTAGCGGCGCCGCTGGTGGTCCGTGGGACGTGCGACCCACTGGATGGGCAGTCGCAGTTCGGACGCGACGGCCGACGGCGCGGCGAGTTCCACCCCTTCGAGGTACTCGAGGAGCGTGGGTCCGTCGTACCAGGGTGTCGAATCCGACCGCGTGACCACGTTGTCACCCCGGGTGGCGGACACCGGGACCACCGTGAGGTCGCGGCCGCCGAGGCGCTGCGCGAGCAGACCGAGTTCGGATTCGACTTCCTTGAACCGGGTCTCGTCGAAGTCGACGAGATCGATCTTGTTGATCACGGCGACCAGGTGTGGGACACCGAGGAGGTCGGCGATCCGGGCGTGGCGCCGGGTCTGCCGGAGCACCCCGGTGCGGGCGTCCACCAGCAGCACGGCCACGTGGGTGTTCGACGCCCCGGTGAACATGTTGCGCGTGTACCGTTCGTGCCCCGGTGTGTCGGCGAGGACGAAACTCCGGGTAGGCGTGGAGAAGAAGCGGTAGGCGACGTCGATGGTGATGCCCTGCTCGCGTTCGGCACGCAGCCCGTCGGAGAGGGCGGCCAGATCCGCCTCACCGTCGGCGTTCGTCACCGCCTCGAGATGGTCGGTGGGCAGACTTCCGGTGTCGTGGAGGAGGCGGCCGATGAGGGTGCTCTTCCCGTCGTCGACGCTGCCCGCGGTGGCGAGTCGCAGCAGTTGGCGAGGCCGGCCGGTGGTGGTCATCAGAAGTACCCCTCGCGCTTGCGGTCTTCCATCGCGGCGACGGAAGTCCTGTCGTCGGCCCGGGTTTCCCCGCGTTCGGAGACCGTGGCCGCGGCGATCTCCTCGATCACGCCTGCGACGTCGCCGGCCTCCGAACGCACCGCCCCGGTGATGGTCAGGTCTCCGACGGTGCGGTACCGCACCCGGAGTCGTTGTACCAGTTCGCTTTCGGTGGGCAGCGTGTACTCGGACAACCCGAGCAGGATGCCGTCGCGTTCGAACACCTGCCGCTCGTGGGCGAAGTAGATCGACGGCAGCGCCAGCTTCTCGAGTTCGATGTAGCGCCAGATGTCGAGTTCGGTCCAGTTGCTGAGCGGGAATACCCGGACCTGCTCGCCGCGGCGGATCCGCCCGTTGTACAGCGACCACGGCTCGGGTCGCTGCGAACGCGGATCCCACTGCCCGAACTCGTCGCGGAAGCTGAGCACCCGCTCCTTCGCGCGGGCCCGTTCCTCGTCGCGGCGCGCGCCGCCGAACGCGGCGTCGAAGCGGTGCTCCTCCAGGGCGTCGAGCAGGGTCCGGGTCTGCAGCCGGTTCCGGGACGTCCCGGGACCGCCCGTCTCGGTGACGCGGCCCTTGTCGATCGACTCCTGCACCGACGCGACGATCAGCCGGTGACCGTCCTCCGCGAGCCGGCGGTCGCGGAACTCGATCACCTCGGGGAAGTTGTGCCCGGTGTCGACGTGCAGGACGGGAAACGGCAACGGGGACGGCCGGAACGCCTTCTCCGCCAGCCGCAGCAGCACGATCGAATCCTTGCCCGCCGAGAACAGCAGCACCGGTCGCTCGAGTTCCGCGACCACCTCGCGGATGATGTGCACGGCCTCCGCCTCCAGCGCACGGAGTTCGTCGACGTGTGCGTCCGTGTCGGTGGACGGTGCGGCGGTCACAGCGGAAGTCCGTTCGCGGCGGCCTCGGACCGGTACCGCTCGACCCATTCCTTGGAGCGGCCGTCGCTCTGCCGTTTCAGCGGCGGCGGGGGCGCGAGGTCGGCGTCGAGACCGAGTTCGACGAGCACCTTCGCCGCCGTCGCCTGCGGGGCCGCGACGAGATCGTCGAAGCTGACGTCGATGTGGTCGAGCCCCTCGGTCTCGAACCAGGTGCGCCACTGCACATCCTGACCGCGGAGGATGCGGACGAGGTGGGCGATGCCGTCCGCGTGGTACTCGGCGCCGTCGTGTGGGGCGGGCGGGGTGGCGTCGTCGCGCCACACCTGGGTCTGCACCGCCCGCCACATCGACACCGCCTGTGCGACGACGTCGCGCCGGAAGACGTGGATGAAGACCAGGTCGCGGCCCAGGATGTCGCCGAGGGCGGACCTCAGGTCGTCGCCCGACCGGTCCGGAAGTCCGGCGGCGCGGTCGAGGACGAGCGGCACCTGGTTCCACATCAGCTTGCCGCCCCACACGCCGTTGGGGGTGCGCCCGACGCTGAGCAGTTGATCGCGCCACTGCTCCGCGGTGCGAGTGTCGGCGGTTCCCGGTTCCAGCGGGGCGAGCAGGGAGAGCACCGTCTCGTCGGTAACCGACTCGAACCACTGCCGTGGCTGCGGTGACCGGCTGGTGGACGGCAGGTACTGGAAGAACTCCTCCGGGTTGCCTGCCACGGTCGTGGCGCGAAGAGATTCGACGAGCAAGGTGCTGCCGCTGCGCTGCGACGCGCAGACGAGATATGAGCGTGGCTCCGACATGCCGGAAACTATAAAGGCGAAATTCGGTGCCGCAATCGGGGCGAAATCGAATTTGCGTGATGGAAACACTTGCATTTCCGCTGCCGATGATCAGGTGAAGATCAGGGCGCGCGGCCGTGTGGAAAGTGCCAGTTCAGGGCCGTTTCCGGGCAGTCGCACGTGGCGCGCTCGTTGTCGGCGACATTGTGGCGCGACGGGCGAATATGAATCACGCTGATCGAAACCGATGGTCAGCCTTTTCGGCAGATGAGGACCGGGCACCGGGCGTGGTGGATGAGGCTCTGGCTCGTCGAACCCACGATCGACGCGGTGAACGGATTTCGCCCGTGGCTGCCGACGGCGATCAATTGCGCGCCGAAGGTGTACTCGAGGAGCACCTTCATCGGCCCACCGCGTTCGAGGCAGCGGGTTACCTCGACATCGGGATACCTCTCGCGCCACCCGGCGAGGCTCTCGGCGAGCCACGCCTCCTCGTGCTGCACCAGATCGGACCAGTCGGTGAAGCGACGCTCCTCCGAATACCACGCCCCGAGGGTCGAGTGCTCGGCCCACGTGTGGACCGCGACGAGGGGAGCGCCGAAGAACGCCGCGAACTCGAACGCATGGGCCACCGCCATGTCGCTCAGTTCGCTGCCGTCCACACCGACCACGACGGGACGCGTCTCGCTGACCTCGTGGCCCTGGATGCCGCGCCAGACGACGACGGGGCACTCGGCTCGATTCGACACCCGGACCACGTCGGAACCGGCGACCACGGATTTCATCTCACTCGTGGCCGCGGGCCCGAGAACCAGCATCCGGGCCGTCTTGGACAGTTCCACCAGCGCGTGCGCGGGCGGGCCGGGGTGGGTACTGCGCTCCACTTCCAGGTCGTGCTGCCCGTCCAGGACGATGCGTTCGGCGGCGTCGAGGAACTCGTCGCCTTCTGGGTGACCGTCCGCGGAATTCGGATGCTTGGGTAACACGTGGACGAGGCGCAGCGGCTCCTCGAAGCGCCGAGCGGCGGACGCAGCCCACGCCGCCGCCTCCAGTGCGCCGTCCGATCCGTCGATGCCTGCCACGATGCCGCGTCGAATCCGTGCTGTGCTCATGGGGGTGCTCCTCACCTCCTTTCCAGTTTGATCCAGGACGGCGGCGACGCGCCAGAGGTAAATCGGCGGGCGGCCGATCCCGGTGCGATCGATGTGGTCCGCGGGGATACTCGGGTGACCGGCGAGCGAAGACGAACCGAAGGGGCGACGGACCACATGGCGAAGCGGACGAGCGGCTCGGACGGGGGACGAGGAGACTCTCCCTCGCAGCTGATAGATGCGCGCATCGAGGAGCTGGGGGACTGGCGGGGTGAGTTGCTCGCCCGGATCCGGGCGCTTGTCACGCAGGCCGACCCCGACGTGGTCGAGGAGTGGAAGTGGCGAGGGGTCCTGGAGGGCAACACCCGGCGCGCCATCGACTTCCACGAGGGCGACACGGTCGACGAGAAGGCGTTCCAGGCGTTCGTGCACGCTGCCGTGGCACTGAACACCTCCCGACGCGCGTAATCGCTCCGTTTCCGTGGTGCGGTGAACCGGAGGCGCGGGTGAACCGTGTGTACTGCTGGGAGGTGGTGACCGATGCCGGATGCCCAGACGGAGCTCATGCACGCCCTGTACGAGGAACATGCCCCCGCCGTGTGGCGGTATGCGCTCCGGCTGACCGGCGACCGCGCCCGCGCCGAGGACATCGTGCAGGAGGTATTGCTGCGCGCCTGGAAGCACCCGAGCGTGCTCGACCAGTCGGAGTCCTCGGCGCGGGCGTGGTTGTTCACGGTTGCCAGGAACCTCGTATTCGACGAGCACCGCAGCGCCCGTTCCCAGCGTGAGATCGGGATGAGTTCGACACCGGAACGGGCGGCCCCGGACGGTTCGGACGGCGCACTCGACGCCTGGATGATGGGGGATGCGCTGGCCCGGCTCAGCGCCGATCATCGTGCGGTCCTCGTGCTCGGCTACTACCGGGGGATGTCGACCCACCAGATCGCCGGCGAACTCGGAATACCGGAGGGAACGGTGAAATCCCGCATGCACTACGGATTGCGGGCCCTTCGATTGGCTCTGCAGGAAATGGGGGTGACCCGATGACGCTCGACGACTTCGAGTCGCACGACGATCCCTACGTCCGCTGGGACGCCTCCTACGTGCTCGGTGCCATGTCGGCCGCCGATCGGCGGGAGTACGAGGCCCACCTCGCTCACTGCGCACAGTGCTCGCGGGCCGTGTCCGAATTGGCGGGCATGCCCGGTCTGCTCGCACTGATCACGCCGGAAGAAGCGTTCGGCACACTGTCCGGGAACGGTGCGCCCGAAGACGAGGAGCTGCCCGCACCGCGGGTGCTGACCGGGCTGGCAGAGACGGTGCAGCGCCGCAGACGCCACCGGCGGGCGGCGACGGCCCTCGCCGCAGCGGCCGCCGTGATCGCCGTCGTCGTTCCCGTCGGGGTGCTGGCGACCCAGGACCGGACACCGGCCGCCCCGGCGACGGCCCTGCCCGTCCCGGACCGGGCGAACACCACCGAGGCGGTGTTCGCCTCCGTGGTTCCGACGACGATCACCGCGAGCGCGTCCGTCGTGTCGACGTCCTGGGGCACGGTGATCTTCGTCGAGTGCTCCTACGAGGACACATGGCCCGGCGACGGACGCTACGGCGCCGGCGCCGAAGGGTACGCGCTGACCGTGACCGATCGCTCCGGAGTGGTCACCACCGTGGCCACCTGGACCGGGGACGCCGGGCAGACGGTGCGGCCCACGGCCACCACCAGCCTGCCCGTCGACGCGATCGCGAGCATCGACGTGCGATCCGACGACGACCATCAGGTATTGCTGACCACGACGTTGTGAACGGGCCGCAGGGAGCCGGCCCGGTTTCCGTACTCCCTGCAGGCAGGGCCGCCGTGTCTCGCTCGTCACGACCGTTTCCGCAAAAATGTTCTGCCACCGGTGAACCCGGCCGGCACGTGGTTCGTGTGTATATCCAGTGGGTGATCACAGTTCGCCTCATCCGATCCACGACACGGGGGTCTGCCGATGAATCTCACGCATCACGAGCCACGGAAAACCGGTCGGAGCATGCGCGTCGCCGACCACATCGTCGCGGTACTGGCCGCGGAGGGGGTCGAGCACGTCTTCGGTGTCGGAGGCGCGAACATCGAGGACCTGTACGACGCGCTGCACCGCTCCCCGGACGTCGAGGGTGTCGTCGCCAAACACGAGTTCTCGGCGACGACCATGGCCGACGGATACGCCAGGACCTCGAACCGGACAGGTGTGGTCGCCGCGACGTCGGGCGGTGGCGCGCTCAACGTGATCGCCGGACTCGGTGAGGCGTTCGCGTCCCGGGTGCCCCTGCTGGCGTTGATCGGGCAACCGCCGACGTCGCTCGAAGGGTCGGGCGCGTTCCAGGACACGAGCGGGCTGGCGGGGTCGATCGATGCGTCCCGGTTGTTCGGCGAGGTGTCGCTGTACTGTGCGCGCGTCGAATCACCGCTCGACCTCGACCGCCAGCTCTCCGAGGCGCTCGCCGCGGCGCGTCGCGGCGGACCGGCAGTGCTGCTGCTGCCGAAGGACATTCAGCAGGCGACCGGCGAGTTCCCGGAACCGCACCGAACGGTCCCGGCCGCACCGCGTACTGCCACCACGGACGTCACGCGACTCGCCGAGGCACTGCGCGACGACTACGGCCGCATCACCGTCATCGCAGGCGACGAGGTCGCGCGGGCAGGCGCGCGAGCGGAACTCGCGGAACTCGCGCACGTGCTCGGGGCGAGGGTGGCCGTCACACCCGACGCGAAGGACGTGCTCGACCCCGCGGCGCCGGGACGACTCGGGATCACCGGTGCGATGGGGAACCCGGATGTGATCGACGCACTGCAGGAGTGCGACCTCTGCCTGCTCGTCGGCACCCGGCTGCCGGTGATGGCACGGGGAGGGCTCGACACCGCGCTGGAGAAGACACTGGTGTACAGCGTCGGGTCGGCGACGCCGTATGTGCAGGCGCGGCACGTGCCGACCCGGGATCTGCGGGCGACGCTGCGCGCACTCGTCGCCGACATCGGACCGGCAGCCTCACCGGTACCCGTCGCGCACTGCGCTCCGACTCCGATCGACGTACCTCGATCGGGCACGTCGGGCCTGCACTACACGGACGCGGTGACGGCGCTCGCCGCGGCGCTGCCCGGCGGCGCCGACGTGTTCGCCGACGCCGGGAACACGGGCGCCGCTGTGGTGCATCACCTTCCGGTCGCGAGTGGAGGCCGGTTCGTGGTGGCCCTCGGCATGGGCGGGATGGGCTACACCTTCGGCGCCGCGATCGGTTCCGCGTTCTCGCGGGGCCGCCGCACGTTCGTGATCGCCGGCGACGGCGCGTTCTACGCGCACGGACTCGAGATTCACACGGCCGTCGAGTACGACGCGCCGGTCACGTTCGTCGTGTTCAACAACAACGCGCACGCGATGTGCCTCACGCGCGAACAGGTGTATTACGAGGGCGCCTACACCTACAGCCGGTTTCGTCCCGCCCGCATCGCGGCCGGAGTCGGCGCACTGCTCCCCGGACTGCCGTGCCACACGGTCGACACCGACGCCGCCCTTGCCGACGCGCTGCGGTCCACGACGGAGTCGACGGGACCCGCTGTCATCGAGGTCGTCTGCGACGCCGACGAACTACCGCCGTTCCTGCCGTTCCTGACCGCACGCGGCACCGCCGAGAGAATCGAACCCCGAGAAGGAGCACGCCGATGACCGCCCACGAGATCGCACCGCTGCCCGACCTTCCCGCCGACCTGCCCGGCCTCGTCCGCATCGAGACCTCCGACCGTCACGCGACGACACCGATCATCATGGACATGCTGAGGTCGGTGTACCCGCACGATCAGGTGTTCGGAAAGTACTGCACCGTACAGGAATACATCGACTGCCCGCCGGACGAGGTGTTCGGCTACCTCTCGCACACCCGGAGCCTCGAGGAGTGGACGTACAGCCTGCGGGGATTCACCCCGGCGGGAGACCCCGGGCTGTGGCTCGCGTACGACCGGCTGGGTGACACGACCGAGATCTACACGCGCACCGTGGCACACCCCGCCGCGATGACCGTCGACTATCACTGCGCCTGGGACCAGGGGAAACACCTGTGGATGGTGTACCTCATGCGGGTGGTGGACGCGCGCACGGTCCTCGACGTCGACGGATCCGTCGTGCTGTGGACCAACTGCCACCACCCGTTCTACGACGAGAATCCCTACCCCGAGACGGCTCCCGCGGACCGGGTTCCGTGGGTGGGCGACTTCTGGGAGATGTTTTCTGCCGGACACCAGCTCGAGATGAGCAATCTCAAGGCGATCTGCGAATACCGGTGGGCGAACGACCTGCCCGTGACCCCGACCTGGATGAGTGAGTGAGACATGGACACCGTCAGCCTGATCGACATCGCAGGCTACCTGCCCGAGAACCGGGTGGGAGCAGACTATTTCGCCCAATTCGCCGACTCCGACCGGCTCGCCGAGAACATCATGTTCCGGGCGCCGAAATTCCGCCACCACATCGCGGGCGACGAGAACGCCGTCGACATGGCCGAACGCGCGGTCGCCCCGCTCATCGAACGGAACGGCTCCGAACTCGTCTCCAACGTGGACATCCTCATCACCCACACCCAGCTGCCGGACGTCCCGGTCCTCGGCACCGGCGGAGAACTCGCGCGCCGGCTGGGGATCACCCCGGACTGGGTGGTGGACCTGCACAACGGGGGCTGCGCGTCGTTCGTGTACATGATCACGCTGGCGCGTCAGATCATGCAGACCGGTGACGCCTCGACCGCCCTGATCGTGTCGGTGCAGAACAGTGCCGGTCAGATCTTCACGCAGTCGGACGTGCGCGTGCTGGCGCAGTCGGCGGTGCCGGGTGACGGCGCGGGCGCGTGCCTGCTGGTCAAATCGGAGGCCGCGCCGGTGCTCGGACTCGAATGCCGGACCTACCCCGAGTTCGCCGGGGACATGACGGCCGCCGTCGATCCGCCGCGCAAATACTGGGAGGCGGGAACCGGCCAATTGCACATCGGGTTCACCGAAACGAAGATCGCGAAGGTCTTCGCCCGCGGGAACCGCCTCGTTCCCGAGGTGGCGCTCGCGGTGTGCAAACAGATCGGCATCACCCCGGACGAGATCGACACCCTGGTCACCAACCAGCCCAACCGGCTGTTCCTCCGCAACTGGCGGGACGCACTCGAGCTTCCGGCGGAACGGCACCCCGACACGTTCGACGAATGTGGGAACCTGTTCGGCGCCGCGATTCCCGTCACCCTCGACCGCGAGAACCGGGCGGGCCGGATCCCCAACGGTTCCCTGGTGATGATGTCCGCCTTCGCGCACGCGGGTGACTTCGCCGGCGCCGGGGCCATCCGGTGGGGTGCCGCCCCGGCGGGGGTATGAGATGACGGCGCCGACCCTCGCCGGGCCCGACGTGAGATTCGATCTGGCGCTGAGCGAGAACCCCTTCGCCCCGTTGCCCTCCGTGCTCGCCGCGCTCGACGGTGTGATGCGGCAGGCGCATCGGTATCCGGAGTTCCTGCCCGACCGGCTGGTCGGCGTCATCGCGGAACACGAGGGGCTCGAACCCGATCAGGTGGTGGTGGGCGAGGGTGCCACCGGCGTCGCCCTGCAGATCATGCGCTCCGTCGCCGGGCCGGGGGAGCGGATCGTGTTCACCGCCCCGACATTCGACGGGTACCCGATCCTCGCGCGGATCGCGGCACTGGGCGCGGTCCCGGTACCCATACTCCCGGACGGCGGGCAGGATCTGGCGGCGATGGCCGCCGCGCTCGACGACCGCACCCGGCTCGTCGTCGTGTGCCGCCCGCACAATCCCACCGGAACCCTCGTCGATGGCGCCGAACTGGCAGATTTCCTCCGCCGGGTGCCGCAGCGGGTGGTCGTCGTTCTCGACGAGGCGTATGTGGAGTTCGTCGACCGCCGACTGCTCCTGGACGCGCACCGCATCGTCGCCGAACACCCGAATGTCGTGTTTCTGCGCACGTTCTCCAAGGCGTACGGTCTGGCCGGGTTGCGGATCGGATTCGGCTTCGCGAATGCGGCTCTCGCACGGAGGATTCGAACGCTGCAACTGCCGTTCGGGATGGGCAGCGGCGCCGTTCCCGCGGTCACGGCGTCGTACGCCGCCGAGCACGAACTTCGGACCCGGGTGTCCGCCATCGTCGCCGAGCGCGAGGAACTGTGGCGCACGTTGCGGGCGGCGGGAATGCCGGTCCCGCGCAGTCACGCCAACTTCCTGTACGTCCCCGGATCGGGCGTCGGTGACGCACTCGCCCGCGCCGGGATCCACGCGCGCACGTATCCCAACGGTGACGTGCGGATCTCGGTCGGGAACCCGGAGGCCGGGCGTGCGGTGGTCGACGCGCTCAGGCCGACAGGGCGCGGTACCGCTGCAGTTCCGCGTGCGTCTGCGAGTAGCGGTCGAGCATGACGTCGAGCAGCCGGGTGTGTGGTCCGATGGTGGCCGCGTAGGTGATGCCGGGCCCGCAGGATTCCGCGGCGCGGCTCAACCGGTCCGTGAGCAGTCCCGGCGCGAGGAACCACGGTGCGATCACGATGCGTTCGGCGCCGTTTCGCCGCAGCTTCGAAATCGCTTGCTGCACCGTGGGTTCCGCCGCGGTGGCGAAGCACGCGACCGCGCCCGACCATCGGGTGCCCGCGACGACCGCCCCGGCCAGTGCGCGCGTGCGGTCGTTGGCAGCCGGGTCGGAGGAGCCGACCGCGGCGAGGACTATCCCGAGTCCGGGTTCGCCGGTCGCACCGACGGCCTCACCGATCCGGTCCCGGACGGCCTCGACGAGCCGGGCGTCGTGCCCGAGAACGTCGGCCTGGCGGACGTGCAGGTGGGGATGGCGGAGGCGGGCGGCGTCCAGCAGAGCGGGAAGGTCGACGCGGGCGTGGAACGCGCTGCCCAGCAGCATCGGCACCACGACGGCGGAGGAATGCCCCTCGGCGGCGACCGCGTCGATCACCTGGTCCACGGACGGCGCGTTGAGGTCGAGGAAGCACAACCGGACGTCGAGGTCCGGGCGCCGCTCCCGCAGCGCCGACACGGCAGCCGCCACCACCCGCGCACTGCGGGGGTCGCGACTGCCGTGGGCGACAGCGATCAGCGGAGTCATCGCACTAGACGCGCTCGCCGAGCTCCACCGCTGCGATGGCGTCCCCGACGAGGCCGGCCGCGAGCGTGTTACCGCCGGCCGGATCGATCAGCAGGAAGCTGCCGGTGTGGCGGTTCACGGTGTAGTCGTCCGCGACGATCGGCTCGGCGACCCGCACCGAGATCTTGCCGATCTCGTTGAGCTCCAAAGACTCCGGGGCGGCCTCCGACGTGAGCTCCTGCTCGTTGAAACGCTCGACGAGCGTGCCCACGATGGCCTGCGTGGTGCGGGTGCCGTGCTTGAGCAGCAGGCGGGCGCCGGGACGCAGCGGCTTCTCGGCCAGCCAGCAGACGGTCGCGTCGAACTCGCCGAGCGGCTCCGGTGCGTCGGCGGGGGAGGCGATGACGTCGCCGCGGGAGACGTCCACGTCGTCGGCGAGCACGAGAGTGACGCTGCGGCCGGCATGGGCGCTGTCGAGTTCGCCGTCCGCCGTGTCGATGCGGGTGACCGTGGTGCGGACACCCGACGGCAGGATCACGACCTCGTCGCCCGGGGTCACCTCGCCCGCGGCGACCTGTCCGGCGTACCCGCGGTAGTCGGGGAACTCGGCGGTCCGCGGACGGATCACGTACTGGACGGGGAACCGGAGACCGACCCGGTGGGGTTCGGCGTCGACCGGCACCGACTCGAGGTGCTCGATGAGGGTGGGGCCGTCGTAGTACGGGGTGTTCTCCGACCGCACCGCGACGTTGTCGCCGTGCAGGGCCGACACCGGGATCTCGACGACGTCCTCGGATGCCCAGCCGAGCGAACTGGTCAGCGAGTTGAACTCCGCCGAGATGGTCGCGAACACGCTGGCCGGGTCCTCGACGAGGTCGATCTTGTTGACGGCCAGCACCAGCTTGGGGACGCCGAGCAGCGCCAGAACCGCGGCGTGCTTGCGCGTCTGCGAGATGACACCCTTGCGCGCGTCGACCAGCAGGATCACCAGCTGCGCGGTGGATGCACCCGACACCGTGTTCCGGGTGTACTGCACGTGCCCGGGAGTGTCGGCGAGCACGAACGAGCGTCGGGGCGTCGCGAAGTACCGGTACGCCACGTCGATCGTGATGCCCTGCTCACGCTCCGCGCGCAGGCCGTCGACCAGCAGCGACAGGTCGGGGGTGGACAGTCCCTTGTCCACCGACGCCCGGGTGACTGCGTCGATCTGGTCGGCGAGAACCGATTTCGTGTCGTACAGCAGACGGCCGACGAGGGTCGACTTGCCGTCGTCCACACTGCCGGCGGTGGCAAGCCTCAGAAGATCACTCATGATCAGAAATAGCCCTCTCGCTTGCGGTCTTCCATGGCCGCTTCGGAAACTCGGTCGTCGCCACGGGTTGCGCCGCGCTCGGTCAGCCGGGACGCCGCGACCTCGGCGAGGATCGCCTCGTTGTCGCCCGCCTCGGAAAGAACTGCGCCCGTGGTGGACCCGTCGCCGACGGTGCGGTACCGCACCGACAGCGTCTGCAGGTCCTCACCCTCGGACGGCCCGCCCCACACGCCGGGCGTCATCCACATGCCGTCGCGCTGGTACACCTCGCGCTGGTGCGCGTAGTAGATGCTGGCCAGCTCGACGTTGTCGCGGGCGATGTACCGCCAGATGTCGAGTTCGGTGAAGTTGCTGAGCGGGAAGACACGGACCTGCTCGCCGGGGGAGTGCTTGCCGTTGTACAGGTTCCACAGTTCGGGGCGCTGCTTCTTCGGGTCCCACTGGCCGAAACTGTTGCGCAGCGAGAAGATGCGTTCCTTCGCCCGGGCCCGCTCCTCGTCGCGGCGAGCGCCACCGAACACCGCGTCGAAACGGTTCTCGGAGATCGCGTCGAGCAGGGGAACGGTCTGCAGCGGGTTCCGGATCCCGTCGGGACGCTCGGTGAGCCGGCCGTCGGCCAGGTAGTCCTCGACCTTCGCCACGTGCAGGCGCAGGTTGTACTTCGCGACGACGTGATCGCGGAAGTCGAGGACCTCCTGCAGGTTGTGACCCGTGTCGACGTGCAGCAACGCGAACGGCAGCGGCGCAGGCCAGAACGCCTTGATCGCCAGGTGCAGCAGCACCGTGGAGTCCTTGCCGCCGGAGAACAGGATCACGGGGCGTTCGAACTCGCCCGCGACCTCACGGAAGATGTGGATCGCTTCCGACTCCAGCGCGTCGAGCGTGTCGAACTGCGACCCGTCCAACTGCGGCCGGGCGGCGGCTTCGGCGAGGGAAGTGGAGATGTCGATGGTCATGAGGCGTGCAACCCGCATTCTGTCTTGGCCTGACCGGCCCAGCGACCGCTGCGCGGATCGCTGCCGGGGGCTGGCTTGCTGGTGCACGGAGCGCACCCGATGGACGGATAGCCCTCGTCGACGAGAGGATTCACCAGAATCGAGTGCTCGTCGATGTAGGACTGCATGTCTTCGTCGGACCACGCGGCGATCGGATTGATCTTCACCAGACCGAACGCGTCGTCGAACGAGATCAGGGGGGCGTTGGCGCGGGTGGGGGCCTCGACCCGGCGGATGCCGGTGACCCACGCCTTGTAGCCGGCGAGCGTCTTCTTCAGCGGGGCGACCTTCCGCAGTGCGCAGCACCGGTTGGGTTCGCGGGCGAACAGATCCTTGCCCTCCGCCGCATCCTGCTCGGCGACACTGGCCTCGGCCCGCGCGTTGATCACGTTGACGCCGTACACCTGCTCGACGGCGTCACGGGTGCCGATGGTCTCCGCGAAGTGGTAGCCGGTGTCGAGGAACAGCACGTCCACGCCGGGATGAACCTGGGCGGCGAGGTGAACCAGGACACCGTCCTGCATATTCGACGCGACGATGTAGTCACTGCCGAACGTGTCTTCCGTCCACTGCAACAATTCCCGAGCGGATGCGCCTTCCAGACTTGCCGCCCCCTGCGTGGCAAGGAGCCGGAGGTCGTCCTGTGTGGCTGTCGCGAGATTCAACGCAAGTCTCCTTCGTCTGCGCGCACGACCCATTCCGCGAAGCGTTCACCCTCGTTGCGGTGCTTCACGAAGTGCCGGACGACGCGATCGATGTAGTCAGCGAGTTCGGCGCTGGTGACCTTGTGCTGGCGAAGCTTCCGGCCGAACGCCGAATCGAATCCGAGGCTGCCGCCGAGGTGGACCTGGAAGCCTTCCACCTGGTTGCCTTCGCCGTCGTCGACGAGCATTCCCTTGAACCCGATGTCCGCGACCTGCGAGCGGGCGCAGGAGTTGGGGCAGCCGTTGATGTTGATCGTGATCGGCACGTCGAGCTGCGCGTTGATGTCGGCGAGCCGCTGCTCGAGCTCGGGAACGAGCACCTGCGAGCGCTTCCGGGTCTCCGCGAACGACAGCTTGCAGAACTCGATGCCCGAGCACGCCATCAGGTTCTTGCGCCAGTGCGACGGACGTGCGGGCAGACCCACCTCGTCCAGGTCGGCAATCAGCTGCTCGAGCTTGTCGTCGGCGACGTCGAGGATGATCAGCTTCTGGTACGGCGTGAAACGGATCTTGTCGCTGCCCGCACGCTCGGCGGCGTCCGCGACCTTGGCCAGGATGGTGCCGGACACGCGACCCGCGATGGGGGCGACACCGACGGCGTTGAGACCGTTGCGGGTCTTCTGCACACCGACGTGGTCGATCGGGCGGGTGGGCTTCTCCGGCGCGGGGCCGTCGATGAGCTTGCGCTTCAGGTACTCGGTCTCGAGGACCTCGCGGAACCGCTCGATGCCCCAGTCCTTCACCAGGAACTTCAGGCGCGCCTTGTTCCGCAGCCGGCGGTAGCCGTAGTCGCGGAAGATCGACACGACGGCTTCCCACACGTCGGGAACCTCGTCGAGCGGCACCCAGACGCCGACGCGCTGCGCGAGCATCGGGTTGGTGGACAGGCCGCCGCCGACCCACAGGTCGAGGCCGGGACCGTGCTCGGGGTGGTTGACACCGACGAACGCGACGTCATTGATCTCGTGCACCACGTCCTGCTGGCCGGAGATCGCGGTCTTGAACTTGCGCGGCAGGTTGGAGTACTCGGGCTTGCCGATGTACCGGCGGACGATCTCGTCGATCGCGGGAGTCGGGTCGAGGACCTCGGACAGCGACTCGCCTGCCAGCGGTGAACCGAGGACGACGCGGGGGCAGTCGCCGCACGCCTCCGTGGTCTTGAGGCCGACGCCCTCGAGACGCTTCCAGATCTCCGGGACGTTCTCGACCTCGATCCAGTGGTACTGGACGTTCTCGCGGTCCGAGAGGTCGGCGGTGTCGCGGGCGAACTCGGTGGAGATCCCGGCGATGGTGCGCAACTGCTCGACGTTCAGGGCGCCGGCGTCGCAGCGGACCCGCATCATGAAATACCGGGCTTCGAGCAGGTCGATGTTCTCGTCACCGGTGAACGTGCCGTCGTAGCCCTGCTCGCGCTGGGTGTACAGACCCCACCAGCGCATGCGGCCGCGCAGGTCGCCCTTGTCGATGCTGTCGAAGCCCTGCTTCGAGTAGATGTTCTCGATGCGGGCCCGGACGTTGAGCGGGTTGTCGTCCTTCTTGGCCTGCTCGTTGGCATTGAGGGGCTCGCGGTAGCCGAGGGCCCACTGGCCTTCGGCACGTCGCCGGGCCGGCTTCGCCGTGCGCGTGCGCGCGGGTGCTGCCTGGGCGGCAGCGGGGGAGGCGTCGGTGGTCGACGTCATGGAGCACTCCTGAATCTCACGATGCACCGGCTGAGGCCGAGGAGGAGGGCTGATCCTCGCTCGGGCATTCGAATCCGGCCGGAAGTCGAGAAGAAAGATGAACGGGCTGACAGGCTGAATTACTGCGCGAGACAGGGCAGACAACAACAGCTGCAGACACGCTTGAGATCGACGTGACGACGCGCCACAAGTCGCACTCCGGGTCCGGTCATGTCGACCATTGTGCCACGTCAGATCGCTCACGCAGAGCCGGGCACCGATTTCCACCATTTTTGCGGGAAATATCACGACGAGGGCCCGCGGACAGTCGGGTGGGGACCGCGGGTCGAGAAGCCTGGGAGACTGGAACCGTGAACGGAACGAGTACTTCCACGGTCGGTCGCGACGAGGCGGCGGCATTCGCTCTGCCCGAGAGCGCCCTGGGCGGTGTGGGGAGCCGCCCGTTCGGGATCTACGTGCACGTGCCTTTCTGTGCCACACGCTGCGGATACTGCGATTTCAACACGTACACGGCGGGTGAGCTGGGGACGTCGGCGTCGCCGCAGTCGTGGATGGAGGGGTTGCGCCGCGAACTCGACCTGGCGGCGCAGATGACGGGCGGCCCGGCCGTCGACACGGTCTTCGTCGGCGGCGGCACGCCGTCCCTGCTCGGCGGTGACGGCCTGGCGGACGTCCTCGGTGCGGTCCGCTCGAGTTTCGGGCTCGCGGACGGCGCCGAGGTGACCACCGAGTCGAACCCGGAGTCCACGTCGCCGGAGTTCTTCGAACGGTTGGTCGCGGGCGGATTCACGCGGATCTCGCTGGGCATGCAGTCGGCGGCGCAGCACGTGCTGAAGGTCCTCGACCGCACCCACACGCCGGGACGGGCGGTGGCGGCGGCGCTGGAGGCGCGGGCCGCCGGGTTCGGGCACGTCAATCTCGACCTCATCTACGGGACGCCGGGTGAGCGCGACGAGGACCTCGACCTGTCGCTGGACGCGGTGCTCTCCGCGGGGGTGGACCACGTGTCCGCGTATGCGCTGATCGTCGAGGACGGCACCGCCCTGGCGCGGAAGGTGCGCCGCGGGGAACTTCCCGCCCCCGACGACGACGTGCTCGCGTCGCGGTACGAGCGGATCGACGCCCGGCTCGCCGAGGCGGGCCTGACCTGGTACGAGGTGTCGAACTGGGCGCGCGAGGACGCGGCCTGCCTGCACAACCTGGGCTATTGGGACGGCGGCGACTGGTGGGGCGCCGGGCCGGGCGCGCACAGCCACGTCGGCGGTGTGCGCTGGTGGAACGTCAAGCATCCGGCGCGCTACGCGGACCAGCTGGCGGCGGGAAGCCTGCCGGTCGGGGGCAGCGAGCAGCTGACGGAGGAGGACGTCCACGTCGAGCGGGTGATGCTGACGGCGCGGCTGCGCACCGGGCTTCCCGTCGCGGAACTGGATCCTGCGGAGCGGCGCGCGGCCGAAGCGGTGGTGGCCGACGGACTGCTGGTGCATGCAGGGGAGCACTTGGTGCTGACCGACCGTGGGCGGCTCCTCGCCGACGCCGTGGTCCGGACGGTCCTGCGCTGACGTGCAGCGGCCGGCTCAGGCCGTGACGATGCCGGGCATCTCGTCGTAGTCGAACACGCGGGCGTGCAGCACGACGCGGTTCCGCAGCGCCGAGCGCACCGCCCGGTGCAATCCGTCCTCGAGGTAGAGCACCCCGTGCCACTGCACCGCGTGCGGGAACAGGTCGCCGTAGAACGTCGAGTCCTCCGACAGCAGCCGGTCGAGTTCGAGAACCTTGGTCGTGGTGACGATCTCGTCGAGCCGCACCTGCCGCGGCGGGATCTTGGACCAGTCGCGCAGCGACAACCCGTGGTCCGGGTACGGCTTGCCGTCCATGACACCTTTGAAAATCATCGCCTCGTCATCCGCCCGTGGTGGTTGCCTCTGCTCGTCTCCGCTCCCCACAGTAAGGCCTGAACCGGTATCGGCGACGCGACGATTAGACTGGACCGAGCCGAGACGCACGTGCATCTGCGCGTAGCTCAGGGGATGCGACGGCCGACCCGAACGAAGGTTCGGTGACGTCGCTGCTCGTGACGATCGAGAACTGGAGGTGGACGGCGATGTCGAGTACGGACGACAGACGGTTCGAGGTTCTCCGCGCCATCGTCGCCGACTACGTCTCGACCCAGGAGCCGGTGGGATCGAAGGCACTGGTCGAGCGGCACAATCTGGGTGTTTCCAGCGCGACGGTGCGCAACGACATGGCGTTCCTCGAGAGCGAGGGCTACATCGCCCAGCCGCACACGAGTTCGGGCCGCGTCCCCACCGACAAGGGGTACCGGCAGTTCGTCGACCGCATCGCCGACGTGAAGCCGCTGTCGACGGCGGAGCGCCGCGCGATCCTCGATTTCCTCGAGTCCGGGGTGGACCTGGACGACGTCCTCCGGCGCGGTGTGCGCCTGCTCGCGCAACTCACACGCCAGGTCGCGGTTGTGCAATATCCCACACTCTCGGCGTCGTCGGTCCGGCACCTCGAGGTGGTCGCGCTGACCCCCGCCCGTCTGCTGCTGGTGCTCATCACCGATTCGGGCCGAGTGGATCAGCGCATCGTCGAACTCGGCGACGTCCTCGACGACGAGGACCTGGCGCGGCTGCGCGGACTGCTCGGCGGCGCCCTGGACGGCAAACGGCTCGCGGCCGCGTCCATCGCCGTGTCGGAGCTGGCCGACGAGGCACCCGAGGATCTGCGCGACGCCGTGGTGCGTTCGGCCACCGTGCTGGTGGAAACGCTCGTCGAGCATCCCGAGGAGCGACTGGTCCTGGGCGGCACCGCGAACCTGACCCGCAACGCGGCCGATTTCACGGGAATCAGCGGATTCCCCGGTTCGCTGCGCGCGGTGCTCGAGGCGCTCGAGGAGCAGGTGGTGGTGCTCAAGCTGCTGGCCGCCACCCAGGACGCGGGCACGGTGACGGTGCGGATCGGCGAGGAGACCCAGGTGGAGCAGATGCGCGGCACCTCCGTCATCTCGACCGGCTACGGTGCGGCGGGCACCGTGCTCGGCGGAATGGGCGTGCTGGGACCCACCCGGATGGACTATCCGGGAACAATCGCGTCGGTGGCAGCCGTTGCGAGATACATCGGCCAGGTGCTCGCCGAGCGGTGACGGCCTGCCGGGCGACAGCGCCGCGCGACGACAGCGCGAACGGACCAGTGGCGAGATAACGAAGTAGAGAAGGACGAGAGACTCAACGTGGCACGGGATTACTACGCAACGCTCGGCGTCGATCAGAAGGCGACCGATCAGGAGCTCAAGCGCGCGTACCGCAAGCTTGCGAGGGAACTGCATCCCGACGTGAACCCCGACGAGGCGGCGCAGGCCCGGTTCCGGGACATCTCGACGGCCTACGAGGTGCTGTCGGATCCGGAGAAGCGCCGCATCGTCGACCTCGGCGGCGACCCCCTCTCCTCGGGCGGCGGCGGGGGCGGTGCCGGCTTCGGCGGCGGTTTCGGTGGCGGCCTCGGCGACGTGTTCGAAGCGTTCTTCGGCGGCGGAGGCGGTGCGGGCCGCGGACCGCGCGGCCGTGTCCAGCCGGGCGCCGACTCGTTGCTGCGCACCAAGCTGACGTTGGCGGAGTGCGCGACCGGCGTCAGCAAGCACGTCACCGTCGAGACGGCGATCCTGTGCGACAGCTGCACCGGTTCGGGCACCAACGGCGATTCCACGCCGGTGCGCTGTGAGACGTGTGGCGGCGCGGGCGAGGTCCAGTCCGTGCAGCGTTCGTTCCTCGGTCAGGTCATGACGTCCCGGCCGTGCCCCACCTGCCGCGGCGCGGGCGAGACGATTCCCGACCCGTGCCACAAGTGCGGCGGTGACGGCCGGGTGCGCGCCCGCCGCGACATCACGGTGAAGGTGCCCGCCGGTGTCGCGGGCGGCATGCGGATCCGGCTCGCCGCGCAGGGCGAGGTCGGCCCCGGCGGCGGACCCGCAGGCGACCTGTACGTCGAGGTGGTCGAGCAGGCGCACGAGGTGTTCGTGCGCGACGGCGAAGACCTGCACTGCACGATCCGGGTTCCGATGATCGACGCCGCCCTCGGCACGACGGTGACGATCGACACGATCATCGACGGGCCGAAGGAGATCACCATCGAGCCGGGCACCCAGCCGGGGTCGGTGACGGTCCTGCGCGGGCACGGCATGCCGAAGCTGCGCTCCGGTATCCGCGGCGACGTGCACGCGCACCTCGAGGTCGTGGTGCCGTCGCGCCTCGACCACAAGGAGACGAAGCTGCTCCGCGAACTCAAGGACCTGCGCGACCGCGACGTCGCCGAGGTCGTCTCCACCCAGTCCCAGCACAGCGGCGGATTGTTCTCGCGCCTGCGTGAAGCGTTCAGCGGTCGCTGACCGTGGCGGCGACGGTCTTCTTCCTCGACCCGCTGCCCGAGGTGGGGAGCACCGCCGTCCTGGACGGCCCGGAGGGCAGGCATGCCGCGACGGTGCGCCGGATCGGTGTCGGGGAGCGGATCGTGCTGGCCGACGGCCGGGGTGGTCTCGCCGACACCGAGGTGACGGCGGCCGGGAAGGACCGGCTCGAACTCACCGTTCACGAGCGCCGTCAGGTGACGGCGCCGTCGCCGAGTGTGACCGTGGTGCAGGCGCTTCCGAAGGCGGAGCGGTCCGAACTGGCGGTCGAACTGGCCACCGAGGCCGGGGTCGACGCGATCGTGCCGTGGCAGTCGTCGCGGTGCGTGGCGCGGTGGGAGGGCCCGAAGGTCGCGAAGGGTGTCGCCCGCTGGCGTAGCGCGGCTCTGGCCGCCGCCAAGCAGTCCCGGCGGGCGATCGTCCCCGAGGTGTCGGACCTGCACCGCACTGCCGGAATACTCGCCGTCGTCCGCGAGGTGGCCGGCCGCGGCGGAGTCGTCGCCGTGCTGCACGAGGCGGCGGCGCAGGGCCTCGCCGAGCTTCCGCTGCGTTCGGCCGCCGAGATCGTGCTCGTCGTCGGTCCCGAGGGCGGCATCTCCGAGGAGGAGATCACCGCGCTGACCGAGGCGGGCGCCGTGCCGGTGCTGCTCGGCCCGCACGTCCTGCGGACCTCGACCGCCGCCGCCGTCGCGCTGGGCGCCATCGGCGTCCTCACCGACCGCTGGGGCGCGGCCCCGCTAGCCTGACTGTCCGTGGACCGCATTCGCATCGCCTACGGAACCGAACCGCAGCAGTTCGGGCACTTCTATCCGCCCGAGGAACCGGTATCGACCCCGGTGCCGGTGGTGATGGTGGTCCACGGCGGTTTCTGGAGCGGGAAATACCACCTGAACCTCGGCACGAGTTTCGCGGTCGACCTCGCGCGGCACGGCGTCGCCGTGTGGAACATCGAATACCGCAGGCTCGGCGCGGGCGGCCGGTGGGACGAGATGTCCGCCGACGTTCACGCCGCGCTCGACGCGATCGCCGGTCCGGTCGCCGAGCGGTCGCCCGTCCCGTTCGACCTGTCGAAGGTCCGGGTCGTCGGTCACTCGGCCGGCGGGCAACTCGCGGTGTGGCTGGCCGGTCAGCGGCAGACGGCGGTCCGGCCGCAGAAGGTCGTGTCCCAGGCAGGCGCCCTCGACCTCGCCTCCGCGGGGGAACGCGGCAGGCGGATCGGGTACATCGAGGATCTCCTCGGGGTGCCGTTCGACGAGGACCCGGACCGGTACCGCGCCGCCTCCCCGCTGCACCGCATCCCCACCGGGGTGCCGGTGGTGTGCATCCACGGCACGGAGGATGCGCAGGTCCCGGCGAAGGTGAGCGTCCGGTACGGCGAGGCGGCGCGGGCAGCGGGCGATCCGATCGCGCTGCACGTCGTCGAGGGGGAAGATCACTACGCGTTCCTGAACCCCGGGACCGAGTGCTGGAAGATCTCGCGGGACGCCCTACTGTCCGACGACGGCGAGTTCTGAACTGCGGTCACCGGATTCGGGTGTGACCGTGCGTCCGGGCAGGACGAGCGCCACGACCAGCGCGCCGATGCCCAGTGCGAGTCCACCGATCAGTCCGGCCTGGGAGACGGCACTCGCGTACGCCGTTCCCGCGGCGTCGAGAAGCGCCTGTGACTGCGACGCGAACAGCGGGTCGGCGCCCAGTTCCGCGGCCACCACGGAGGCCCCGCCGATCGAGTCTCCCGCGACGTCCACCGCCCGGGCGGCCTGCGCGGCCTGCTCCCCGGACAGCTGATCGACGGGCAGCGTTCCGAGGAAACCGGCGATGCCGTCCTTGTACGCCGACGCGAGGACCGAGCCGAGGATCGCGATCCCGAGCGATCCGCCGAGTTCGATCGCGGTGTCGTCGATGCCGCCCGCGGCGCCGAGGTCGCTCTCGGGGAAGTTGCCCATGACGGCGTCCGTGGCGGGCGACACGCTCAGGCCGATTCCGGCGCCGAGCAGGATCAGCGGGGCGAGGAAGTCGAGGTAGCCCGCACCGCCGTCCACGGTGGTCGTCAGCAGCACACCCGCGGCGGCGATCACCATGCCGGCGACGACGGTGATCCGGGTACCGAGCCTCGGGTGCACCCGGCCACTGAGCAGCGAGCCGACCGATACCGCGGCGGCGAGCGGCAGCAGGTGGACGCCGGTGGCGAGAGGGCTGAGCCCCAGCACGAACTGGAATTCCTGCGACACGAAATAGATCGTCCCGAACGCCGCGAGGAACAGCAGCAGCACGGCGAGAGTGGACCCACCCACCTCGCGCCTGCCCAGCATGCGGACGTCGAGCAGCGGCTGCGGATGGCGTAACTCCCACGCGACGAACAGTCCGAGACCCACGGCCGCGGTGACCGCCGCGCCGACCGCGCCTGCGCCCCAACCGAAGTGGAATCCGTCGATGATCGCGTACACGAGCGACCCGATGGTCACCACGGACAGCAGCCCACCCAGCCAGTCGATCGGACCCCGGCCGTCGGCCTTCGACGGCGGCACGAGCATCAGTGCCGCGACCGTCGCGACCGCGGCGATCGGCACGTTCACGAGGAAGGTGGCGTTCCACGAGTGGCTCGCCAGCAGCCAGCCGGCGAGCAGCGGCCCGAGGGCGATGGCGAGACCAGACGTCGCGGCCCAGGCGGCGATGGCCCCGGCCCGTTCGGCGCGCGGGAACGTGGCCACGAGGAGAGACAGTGTGGCGGGCATGATGATCGCCGCTCCGACGCCCATCACCACGCGTGCGGCGACGACGGCCGTGGTGGTGTCGGCGAGGCTGCCGACGACGGCTCCGGCGCCGAACACGAGCAGTCCCGCGAGCAGTGCGCCGCGCCGGCTGTACTTGTCGCCGATCACGCCGAACAGGAGCATCAGCGCGGCGTAGGGAACGGTGTAGCCGTCGATCACCCACTGCAGGTCGGAGCTGGTCAGGGCGAAGTCGCGGGTCATGTCGGGGGCCGCGACGATCAGGGCGGTGTTGGCCATCACGACGATCAGCAGACTCAGGCAGAGCACGCCGAGCGCGGCCCAGCGCCGGGGGTACGGCCCGTCCATCCGGGAGACCGGTGTGTTCATCACGATGCTCATGTCGACGCTCCTCGGGTTGCGCTCGATCGGACCCGCGCAATTGATTTGCACAGTGATGTGTAAGTTAGTTACTTGCACACTGGTGTGCAAGTACGATTGACGGGGATCACACCAACCAGCGAGGGGGTTTCGCCCGTGTCGGTTCCGACCAAGTCGCCCGGTGACCCCGGGAAGACCCGCCGAAGTCACGCGCGCGCCAACCGGGCGCGGATCCTCGACGCCGCAGTGGCCGCGTTCGTCGCCGACCCGGACGCGAGCATGGACGACGTCGCGCGCACCGCCGGAGTGGTGCGCCGCACCGTCTACGCGCACTTCCCCAGCCGCGAGGCGCTCGTCGAGGGCATCGCCGACGAGGCGTCCGCCGCCCTCGTGGTCGCCATGGGGGACGAGGCGCGGCAGCCGGAGCGTCCCGACCTCGCGGTCGCGGTGATGGCGCTGCGGACGTGGCCGATCGGCGACCGATTCCGCATGCTGCTGTCGTTCGCTCGCCGCGAACTCGGCGAGCAGCGTATCCACGACCTCCTCGGGGTGGTCCGCGACCGGGACGTGCGGGTGATCGAGCGCGGCCAGAAGTCGGGTGTGTTCGCGTCCTACCTGTCGTCGACGGTGCTGGTGGCCCTCGCGGAAGCGATGACGATCACCCTGCTGGACCAGGCGAATTCCGGCGAAGTGCTGGATTCGGGCGAGTCGTTCGCCGTCGCGTATCTCGCGGTGCTCGGGCTGACGCCGGCCGAGGGCGCCCGCGTCGTGGACGAGGCGCGGCGGTGGCTGCGCGAGAATCCGGACGTCCCGGATCGGTGACGGCGTCGCGTAATCGGGTGGGCGCTGTGACCTGCGAGCGATAGACTTCCCTCATCGCGACGACCGTCGTGACCGACCAGGAACCGGGAAGAAGGCCATATCCCTCACGTGAGCGAACAAGACCAGAACGGCGAGACGTTCGGCGCCACGCGTCCGGCGGAACGCACCGTGCGTTCGAGTATCGATCTCCCACCCGAAACGGTCCCGCCCCTCCTCGGTTCTTCCGACGAGAATCTGCGCGCTCTCGAACGGGTCCTGGACGCAGACATCCATGTACGCGGTAACGCCGTCACGTTGACGGGACGGCCGGGCGACGTCGCGCTCGCCGAGCGGGTCATCGCCGAACTGGGCGCCATCGTCGGTCGCGGGCAGCCGCTGACCCCCGACGCGGTGCGCCGCACGGTCGGCATGCTCACGCAGGGCCTCAGTGAATCGCCCGCCGAGGTACTCACCCTCGACATCCTGTCGCGTCGCGGCAAGACGATCCGGCCGAAGACGCTGAACCAGAAGCGGTACGTCGACGCGATCGACGCCAACACCATCGTGTTCGGCATCGGGCCCGCGGGCACCGGTAAGACGTACCTCGCCATGGCGAAGGCGGTGCAGGCCCTGCAGACCAAGCAGGTGTCGCGGATCATCCTCACCCGCCCCGCGGTCGAGGCGGGGGAGCGGCTCGGGTTCCTGCCGGGCACGCTGCACGAGAAGATCGATCCGTACCTGCGGCCGCTGCACGACGCCCTGCACGACATGATGGACCCCGAGGCCATCCCGAAGCTGATGCAGTCGGGTGTCATCGAGGTGGCCCCGCTCGCCTATATGCGCGGCCGCACGCTCAACGACGCGTTCATCATCCTCGACGAGGCGCAGAACACCACCGCCGAGCAGATGAAGATGTTCCTCACCCGGCTGGGCTTCGGTTCCAAGGTCGTCGTCACCGGCGACGTCACGCAGGTGGACCTTCCGGGCGGCGCCCGGTCCGGGCTCCGCGCGGCCACCGAGATCCTCGGTGACATCGACGACATCTACTTCGCCGAACTCAACAGCAGCGACGTGGTCCGGCACCGGCTGGTGTCCGACATCGTCGACGCGTACGAGCGTTTCGAGGCGGACCGGGACGGCAAGGTCGAGCTCGGGAACCGCGCACAGCGGAGAGCGGCGCACTCGCGTTCTCCGCGACGGTAGGGTGAGTGTCGCCGGAACCAGGAGGAAGCGACACACATGAGCATCGAAGTCTCGAACGAATCGGGCATGGACGTCTCCGAAGAGGAGCTGATCAGCGTTGCCCGCTTCGTGATCGCGAGGATGGACGTGCACCCCGCGGCCGAGTTGTCGATGGTCCTCGTGGACTCGGCCACCATGGCCGACCTCCACATGCGGTGGATGGACCTGCCCGGTCCCACCGACGTGATGTCGTTCCCGATGGACGAGCTCGAGCCCGGCGGCCGCCCGGATTCACCCGAGCCGGGACCGTCGATGCTCGGGGACATCGTGCTGTGCCCGTCGTTCGCCGCCGACCAGGCCGACAAGGCCGGTCATCCGCTCGCCCACGAACTCGCTCTGCTCACCGTGCACGGTGTGCTGCACCTCCTCGGCTACGACCACGCCGAACCGGAGGAGGAGAAGGAGATGTTCGGCCTGCAGAACCAGTTGCTCGACGACTGGTACGAGGATCTGCGCCGGGCCGAACGCGATGCCGCGCTCGCTGCCCGGGACCAGAAGCTGCTCGGCAAGGCCGGGTTCTTCGACGCCCCGGATCAGTAACCGCCACGTGAAGGGTCTTCTGTGAGTAGCGCCATCGCGCTGATCGTCCTCGCGATCGTCCTCGTCCCTCTCGGTGGTGTCTTCGCCGCCGTCGATTCCGCACTCAACACGATCTCGTCCGCGCGCATCGAGGAGATGGCGAAGGAGGATCGCCCCGGCGCCACCCGGGTGCTCCGCATCCTGTCGGATCGCCCTCGCTACGTGAATCTCATGGTGCTGCTGCGCATCCTGTGTGAGATCACGGCGACGGTGGTGCTCGTCGGAGGCCTGTCCGATCTCCTCGAACCCGTGTGGGCGCTGACGTTCACCGCCGTCATCATGGTGCTCGTCGACTACGTGGTGATCGGGGTCGGCCCGCGGACGCTCGGCCGCCAGCACGCCTACACGATCGCGCTGATCACGTCGTTCCCGCTGCAGGTCATCGGAACCCTGCTCGGCCCGATCAGCCGCCTGCTCATCCTGATCGGCAACGCGATCACCCCGGGCAAGGGATTCCGCAACGGCCCCTTCGCCTCCGAGATCGAACTGCGCGAACTCGTCGACATGGCGCAGGAACGCGGCGTGGTGGCCGACGAGGAACGCAGGATGATCCAGTCCGTCTTCGAACTCGGCGACACCTCCGCCCGCGAGGTGATGGTGCCCCGCACCGAGATGGTGTGGATCGAGAGCGACAAGAGCGCCGGGCAGGCGACGTCGCTGGCCGTCCGCAGCGGACATTCGCGGATCCCGGTGATCGGGGAGAACGTCGACGACGTCCTCGGGGTGGTCTACCTCAAGGACCTCGTGCAGCAGACGTATCACTCGCGTGACGGCGGACGCAGCGTCCTCGTCGGCGACGTGATGCGGCCCGCCGTGTTCGTGCCCGATTCCAAACCGCTCGACAGCCTGCTCGCCGAGATGCAGCGCGACCGCAACCACATGGCCGTGCTTGTCGACGAATACGGCGGCATCGCAGGCCTGGTCACCATCGAGGACGTCATCGAGGAGATCGTCGGGGAGATCGCCGACGAATACGACCAGGACGAGACCCCGCCGGTCGAGGACCTCGGCGACGGCATGTACCGGGTGTCCGCGCGGCTGCCGATCGAGGATCTCGGTGAACTGTTCGGCATCGAGGTGGAGAACGACGAGGTCGAAACCGTCGGTGGGCTCATCGGATACGAACTCGGCAGGGTGCCGCTCCCGGGATCGGAGGTCGTCTCGCACGGTCTCGTCCTGCGCGGTGAGGGTTCGCCCGACGTGCGCGGGCGGGTGCGGATCAGCACGGTCTTCGTGCAACGCGCACCGATCGACGAGGACGACGACGTCAATGGCCGTGAACGGGAGGGCGACGATGACTGAACTGGACGCCGAGGACGCGAAACTGGTCGTGCTCGCGCGAGGCGCGTTCGGCCGCACCGGAAGTGGCCAGGGCGCCGCCGTCCGCGATCTCGACGGCCGCACCTACTCGGCCGGCGCGGTCGCGTTGACGGCGCTGTCGCTGACCGCGCTGCAGGCGGCCGTCGCGGCGGCGGTGTCGAGTGGTGCCGAGGGTTTCGAGGCGGCAGCCGTGATCGGCGGGAACCCGGACGACCCGGGCATCGCCGCGCTACACGAAGTCAGTGCGCAGGCGGCCGTCGTCTTCGCGCGAACCGATGGATCCGTGATCGAGGAGCACCATGAGTAAATCCGAATTCCGTTCCGGATTCGTCTGTTTCGTCGGACGGCCCAACACGGGCAAGTCCACACTGACCAACGCGCTGGTGGGCAGCAAGATCGCGATCACGTCCTCGCGGCCGCAGACCACCCGGCACACCATCCGCGGCATCGTGCACCGCGACCACGCGCAGCTGATCCTCGTCGACACCCCGGGGCTGCACCGTCCCCGGACGCTCCTCGGCCAGCGCCTCAACGACCTCGTGCGCGACACGTACTCCGAGGTCGACGTGATCTGCCTGTGCATCCCGGCGGACGAGAAGATCGGCCCCGGCGACCGGTGGATCGTGCAGCAGGTCCGGCAGATCGCGCCGAAGACCACGCTCGTCGGCGTCGTCACGAAGATCGACAAGGTCAGCAAGGACATGGTCGGGCAGCAGTTGCTGGCGGTCTCGAAGCTCCTCGGGCCGGAGACGGACGTCGTGCCGGTGTCCGCCGCGTCCGGTGAGCAGGTGGAGGTGCTGGTCGACGTCCTCGCGTCGAAGATGGAGGAGGGGCCGGCGTTCTACCCGGACGGCGAACTCACCGACGAACCCGAAGAGACGCTGATGGCCGAACTCATCCGCGAGGCCGCTCTCGAGGGGCTCGGTGACGAACTGCCACACTCGCTGGCCGTGGTCATCGAGGAGATCATCCCCCGCGAGGGACGCACCGAGAAGCAGGGCGAACTGCTCGACGTGCACGCGCTGCTGTACGTCGAGCGGCCATCGCAGAAGGGCATCGTGATCGGCAAGGGCGGCGCCCGCCTCCGCGAGGTGGGGACCAAGGCGCGGCTGCAGATCGAGAAACTGCTCGGCACCAAGATCTTCCTCGAACTGCACGTCAAGGTCGCCAAGGACTGGCAGCGAGACCCGAAGCAGCTGGGCAGGCTGGGGTTCTAGGCGGCTCCGCCGCCCGTGAG
>NZ_JBHUSF010000065.1:0-35055 GCF_042673295.1 Rhodococcus sp. NPDC057014 | reverse complement strand
CCGCACCTCACCCCCAGGTGAGTGGCAAAGTGTGCCCGGGCACGCTTTGCCACTCACCTGGGATCAGCGGGACCGCACGGGGAGCAGCGGCGGCCAGGGCCAGTGCTGCGCGAGGCGACCCCGGGCCCGCAGGAAGCCGAGACCCAGCACCAGACCGAAGATCAGGTGCCCGATCAGCGACAGCGTGATCGTCGTCGGCGTCAGCGGGAACATGTCGCGCTGACCGCGCGCCGACAGCGCGACCGTGCCGATGAGCCCGGCCCAGACCGGGAACACCGCGAACGTGACGAACGCGAGAATGACGGTGCGACTGGACCGGTGCTGGAGGCCGAGCGCGAGGGCGATGAGGAAGAAGGCGATACCGATTCCGCCGCCGTCGCCGAAGTACCGCCACAGGTATCCGACGATCGCGCCGGTCCGGGTGTCGGTTCCCGAGTGCAGCCAGGTGCCCATCTTCGGGATGAAGTCGCCCCACAGGCCGAGCAGATACACGGTGTCGAGGCGGAAGACGTCGTAGGCCAGACACGCGAACATTCCCCAGCCGAGGCCGTGGCCGACGATGCGGTCGATCGGGTGCGGGGCGAACACGCACAGCACGGCGAGCGATGCTGCGAGCGGAATGATCACGAGCGCACCGGTGGTGTTCATCGGCACGACGCCGAACACCTGCGCGGAGATCGCCAGCAGCGGCAGGGACGCGAGCAGCAGGTACAGGCCGATCCGCGCGAACGTCCAGTGGTGACGGACCGGCTTCGGGACGGATTCGACGACGGGCGAGTCGGCGGGTAACCCAGCGGACGAGACGAGGCCCGGCGGATCGTGTTCGTGCATGTCGCGGACGGTGGTGCCGAAGATGCGGGGCATACGGGGGTTCCTTTTCGGTCGAGGGACTTGGCGGGGTGGTCGGTTTTCCGAGTTCCCAGCGTCCTTCGAGCGCCTGCCATCCGAATAGTCCCCCGAGGGGTGGTGATCGGCACCCCTCAATAGGCGCGTCCGAAGACCACCCGCTTCCCGTACGCCGACGTCGCCCCGCACCGCACGCACACCCCTGTCTCCGGTTCGCCGTCACGGGGTACGCACCGCGGGGTGGCGGCCGTGCGGGACTTGATCTCGTCCTCGCAGGTGGCGCTCCCGCAGTGCAGTGCGAGTGCCCACCCGGTCGACACCGCATCGGCGAACCGCTCCCAGTCGTCGACGGTCCGAGTGTGGCTGTCGCGGAACGCAGTCGCGCGAGCGAGGAGGAAATCCTGGAAGTCGTCCAGGACCCCCGGCAGGGTCGCGGGCAGGGAGTCGATCGGCACGGCCCGCTTGCCGTCGTCGCCGAGACGTTTCACCATCATCGCGTTGCCCGCCTTCAGATCTCGTGGACCGAGTTCGAGCCGGACCGGGACGCCGCGCAACTCCCACTCGTTGTATTTGTACCCGGGTGTGAGTTGGGGTCGGGCATCGACGTGGGTCCGGACACCCGCAGCCCGCAGGCGACGAGCCAGGTCTTCGGCCGCGTCCCCGACAGCAGCGTCGCCGCCGCGGGTGATCGGCACGATCACCACCTGGTACGGCGCCATCCGGGGCGGCAGCACCAGGCCCTTGTCGTCGCCGTGGGTCATGACGATGCCACCGATCATTCGCGTACTCATCCCCCAGGACGTCGTGTGACACAACTCTTCTCGACCGTCCTCGGCGGTGTAGCGGATGTCGAACGCCGACGCGAAATTGGTGCCCATGTAATGGGACGTGCCGGATTGCAGCGCCCGGCCGTCCCGCATCATGCCCTCGATCGTGTACGTCGCCACCGCGCCGGCGAACCGTTCACCGGGTGTCTTCTCACCCGGGACGACCGGAATCGCGGCCCACTCCCGCGCCACCTCGTGATACAGGTCGAGCGCGAGCATCGTCTCGCGGCGGGCGGCGGCCTCGTCGGCGTGCGCGGTATGCCCCTCCTGCCACAGAAATTCTGTGGTGCGGAGAAACATTCGTGGCCGCAGCTCCCACCGCACCACGTTTGCCCATTGATTCAACAACAGCGGCAGATCGCGGTACGAGCTGATCCATTTGGCCATCATCTCGCCGATGATCGTCTCCGACGTCGGCCGCACGACCAGCGGTTCTTCGAGCTTCTTCCCGCCGGCGTGGGTGACGACCGCCAGTTCCGGGGAAAACCCTTCGACGTGTTCCGCTTCCCGGCCGACGTAGCTCTCCGGAATCAGCAACGGGAAGTACGCATTGTCGTGACCGGTGTCCTTGATGCGACGGTCCAGTTCGGACTGCAGCAACTCCCACAGCCGGTACCCGTATGGCCGGATCACCATGGTGCCCTTGGCCGGACCGCGGTCCACGAGCCCGGCCTTGAACACCACCTCGTTGTACCAGAAGGCGAAGTCCTCGCTCTGGGCGATCACACCGCGTTCATCCCGTGCCATGCCCACGCAGATTACTCGGCCGCCCGTGGGCGGGCACTTCAATTTCGGTGACGGAGCTGAGTCCACCACTGATGCCTCGTGCACGCACGCTAGGGGGATACTGGCAGCACCTGCCTCGGCGTGGCACGAACATGTTGAATAGGCGGTGCGGGGTAGCCATCCTGACGGACGGGGCGAGCCCGGTTCTCACGTCCTGCACACCGTAAGACACCGATACGAGGGAAAGTCATGACTAACGCACCGACGCCACAGTTCGCACGCGGCAGTGCCAAACGGCGACGCGGCGGCCATGACATCGCTGTTCACCGGCGACGCGGTGCTCATCGACGCGGACCGGCGTTTCGAGGGGCGCGACGCCATCCGCAGCGGCTTCGCCGAACCAGAGGTCGCCGGCTACACCATCGGCGCCGGAGGCACGAATGTTCCACCGTTGCATTGCATTTCGGGCAGTTGATTGTGGATTTCGCCAACCGAAAGTGAACCTGTGCAGCAAATGATCTTGGTGGGCGTTGCTGTCGCTCTCGTCCACGGACTGTTGTACTGGCGGTTGGTCGCCGCGCCCGGATTGCCGGGGTGGGCGCGGATTTCCGCAGCCGTATTCCTGAGTGCGCTCGGGATCTTGGCGGTGATCGCGGTCGGTGCGGGCAACACCTTCGCGCCAGGTCCGGTGCGACCGCTGGTCTGGTTGGGACAGACGTGGTATGCGGTGCTGTTCTATCTCCTCCTCGGCCTGATCGTGATCGGCGTTGTCCTGGTGATCGCGCGGTTGGCCGGCTACTCGCGCCGCAGTCGGCTGCTACAGGCGCTCTCGGCGCTGGTGGTCGTCGCGTCCGTCGGAACCGTCGCCTACGGCGTTGCCGAGGCCGAGGACATCCGAATCGTCGAGGCTCAGGCACGTTTCGCCGATCTTCCACCGCAACTCGACGGGCTGCGCATCGCGGTGGTGGGAGATCTGCACGTCGGTGCCGCCCGCGGTCCCGAATTCACCGAACGTGTCGTCGAGTTGGTCAACGCACAACGCCCCGACCTGATCGTCCTCCCGGGCGACCTGCTCGACGGTTCGGTCGAACTGGTCGGGCCGGATGTCGCACCCATCGCAGGCTTGAGATCCGAATACGGGACATTCGGTGTCGCCGGCAATCACGAGGGGTACGTCGACGATGTCGGCCAGTGGATGGACTTTTGGGAATCGCTCGGCATCGAGACCCTGCGCAACCAACGCACCGAAGTTCCCATCGATGGCGTGACCATCGAGATGGCCGGCGTCTATGACTACGACGCGAAAGAGCCGTACGCGGCGGATATCGATGCCGCACTCGCGGGACGTGACCCCAGTCGATTCACCATGCTGATCGCGCATCAGCCGCTGCAGGCGATCGAAGCCGGCGATCGCGGGGTGGATTTACAGTTGTCCGGCCACACCCACGGTGGCCAGATGTGGCCCTTCGTCTACCTCGTGCGCATGGTCAATCCCACCGTGTCCGGACTGGATCGAATCGGGGACCTGCAGATCTACACCACCCGAGGCGCCGGAGCGTGGGGGCCGCCGGTCCGGGTCGGTGCACCGCCGGACATTTCGATCCTCACCCTCCGGCGCGGCTGACAGCCGACAAGCGCCGGCGCTCGTCACGACTGCACCTGCCGGGGAACGAACCGGGTGAAGTAGTGCAGGGATGCGGAGTCGTCGACGGTGTCGCTGCCGACGACCTTCTCGACCGGGGCGCCCTGCAGCAGGCGTTTGATCGGCACCTCGAGTTTCTTGCCGGTCCGGGTGTGCGGGATGGCGGGGACCGCGATGATCTCGTCGGGGACGTGGCGGGGCGAGGCCTGGGTCCGGACGGCGGTGACGATGCGCTCACGAAGGTCGTCGTCGAGGTCGGCGCCGTCGGCGAGGACCACGAACAGCGGCATCCAGTACCCGCCGCCGGCGAGTTCGGCACCGATCACCAGCGCCTCCCGGATCTCCGGGAGATCCTCGACGACGTCGTAGATGTCTGCGCTGCCCAGGCGCACTCCCTGCCGGTTGAGGGTGGAATCGGACCGGCCGGAGATGACGACGCTGCCGCGTGCGGTGACGGTGACCCAGTCGCCGTGCCGCCAGACGCCGGGATACGTACCGAAGTAGGCGTCGCGATAGCGCGTGCCGTCGGGGTCGTTCCAGAAGTGGATCGGCATCGACGGCATCGGTGTGGTGACGACGAGTTCCCCGACCTCGTCGACGACCGGGGTGCCGTCGGCATCCCATGCGGCGAGCGCGACCCCCAGCAGCGGTGCGGAGAGCTCGCCCGGCCATACCGCCGTGGTGGGGGCGCTGCCTGCGAAGCCACTGACGACATCGGTGCCACCGCTGGTCGAGGCGACCTGCACGCGTTTCCCGACGTGGTCGCGGACCCAGTGATACGACTGCGGCGGCAGGGGTGCACCCGTGGATCCGATGAGACGCAGCGCCGACAGGTCGAGGTCTCGGCCGGGTTCGAGACCGGCCTTCGCGCACCCGAGCAGGTACCCCGGACTCAGCCCGAGGACGCTGACGCGGTGCTCGGCGGCAATGTCCCACAGCCGCTGCGGATCCGGGTGGGCGGGACTGCCGTCGTAGAGGACGATGGTGGCACCGACCAGAAGACCCGAGACGACCATGTTCCACATCATCCAGTTGGTGGTGGTGTACCAGAAGAGCCGCTCCCCGGCCCGGAGATCGTTGTGCAATCCCAGCAGTTTGTGGTGGTCGAGGATCACGCCGCCGTGTCCGTGCACGATCCCCTTCGGCAGTCCGGTCGTTCCCGAGGAGAACAGCACCCACAGGGGCGCGTCGAAATCGACGCGCACGAAGTCCGGTTCGGCGTCGACGGCAGTCACGTCGTCCCAGAACGCAATTTGCGCGTCGTCGCCGCCGAAGGGAAGTCCGAGCACGGGGACGTGCACCGTTCTGCGGAGGGTGGGCAGTTGCCGGACAAGCTCGGCGACGTCACCGCGGCGGTCGTGGACGCGACCGTTCCACCGGTATCCGTCGGCGGCGAAGAGGATCACCGGGTCGAGTTGAGCGAACCGGGACGCGGCACCCGACGCCCCGTAGTCCTGGCCGCACGCGGACCACACCGCTCCGATCCCCGCGGTCGCGAGGAACGCGACGACAGCGTGGACGGTGTTGGGAAGATACCCGACGACGCGGTCACCCACCCCGACACCCTGGTGGCGCAGCCACGCCGCGACGGACGCGACCTGCCTGCGCAGCTGCGCCCAACTGATCTCGGTGGTGACGCCGTCCTCGGAAATGGAGACGACGGCGGCCTCGGACGAGTCACCGTGGCGCAGGGCGTGTTCGGTGTAGTTGAGCCGGGTCCCGGGGAACCACCGAGCACCCGGCATGGCGGCGTCGGTGAGTACTTCGCCAGTGTCGCCGTCGGCGGCGATGTCGAAGAAGTCCCACACCGCCGACCAGAACGCGGACGGTTCCCCGACGGAGAAGTTCCAGAGGTCGTGGTAGTCCGGGTAGGCAGCACCGGTGCGGGCGGCGGCGAAGTGCGCGAACTCGGTGATCCGTGCCCGCGCCGCGTGCTCGGGGTCCGGTGTCCAGATCGGTTCCGGCACGGTGCCGGTGGTGGTCGTATGGGTGTTCATCCCAGTCCTTGCGATGCTCGTGGGTGTGGTCACGGCGCGGTCATGGCGTTGCGGAGGGTCCCGACGCCCTCGACCCAACTGGTGAGGACGTCGCCCGGCCGCAGGAACTTCGGGGGTTTGCGGGCCCCGCCGACACCCGAGGGGGTGCCGGTGAAGATCAGGTCGCCGGGCAGCAGCGGGCACACCGCCGACAGGTGTGCGACCAGTTGGGGGACGGTGAAGATCAGGTCCGACGTGCGCCCCTTCTGGAGGACTTCGCCGCTGTCGAGTGCGCACCCGATCTCGAGATCGTCCCGGTCGGGCAGTTCGTCGACGGTCACCAGTTCGGGGCCGATGGGAGCGAACCCGCGGTACGACTTGCCGAGGGAGAACTGCGGCGCAGGTCCGGCCAGTTGCAATCGCCGTTCGGACAGGTCCTGGCCGACGGTCACTCCGGCGATGTGGTCCCACGCGGCGGCGGCGGCGACGAAGTCGCATCGAGTGCCGACGACAGCGACGAGTTCGACCTCCCAGTCGACGGTGTCGGCAGGCAGGGTGACGGGCTGGTCGTGCCCCGTCAGACTGGTGGGGAATTTCGTGAACACCGGAGGAAAGGACGGGCTTTCGAGTCCCGACTCGGCGGCGTGGTCGTGGTAGTTGAGGCCGATGGCGAACACTTGCCGCGGCCGGGGAACCGGCGGCCCCCACAGCGTCTGTTCGGTCGCCTCGATCACCGGGTGGCTGCTGGTGTCCAGGCGGGCCGCCCAGTTGGTGAACTCCGCCCAGACGTCGTAGACGGACTGTGGGTCTGCGCAGAAGACGCCGCCACTGGCCTGTTCGACGTCGATGTAGCCGTTGTCGGCTGCGAGGGTGAGCCGTCCGTCGAGATTGGCGATTCTCATGTCTGTTCTCCTTGCGTGGTTTTCGGGAAGGAAGGGGGTCTCAGGCGTCGGCCGGGACGGTCGTGTTCGCCGGCGCGGGCGCGGGGTGACGGCTGGTGAGAACGGCGAGACTGAGCAGGGACGCGAACACCGCGATGCCCGCGAACACCGAGAAGTTCGCCAGCGCGGGGAGTCCCGCAAGAACTCCGCCGAGCATCGGTCCGAACACGCCGCCGATCCGGCCGATGCCCCCGATGAATCCGAGCGCGCTGCCGCGGACGTGTGCCGGAAAGTGCAGTGCGGCGAACCCGTACACGACCGGCTGAATCCCGACGGTGCCTGCGCCGGCGAGGAGCAGGGACAGGTACAGGATCGGTTGCGGCAGGGGCATCGAGAGTCCGAAGATGGCGACAGCGCCGATCGCGAAGCCTGCGATGGTGATACGGCGCCCGCCCACATGGTCGGCGGCCCAGGAACCGGTCGCGCTGCCGGCCATCGCCCCGATGCTGAAGACGATCAGGAACACCAGCGACGAGCCGAGCGAGTACCCGGACGACTTCATGATCTGCGGCAACCACGTGAGCAGTCCGTAGGACAGGATCTGGCAGCACCCGGTGACCACCACGAAACCGGCGAGGGCCCGTGCGCCACCGTCACCGAGCAACGCCCGCAACGATACTCCCCCATTCTGCCGGGGCGCGGTAGTCGTCACGGCGATGTCCGGTGCCCACGTCCGCAACTTCGCCGCACCGATCGGCACGACGGTCAGCAACGGGATCACCCCACCGATGAGGAACACCGCCCGCCAGCCGCCGCCTTCGAGGAAGGCCAGCGCGCTGAGCGCCGCCACGATGCCGCCGACCGGAAGTCCGGTCAGCATCACCCCGTTGAGGAAGTTCCGCCGGTCGTGCGGTGCGACACTCATCGTCAGTGCGATGGCCGCCGGGCCGAGGCCTCCCAGGCCGAGTCCCGCGACGAAGCGTGCGACGCCCAGGAGTTCCGCGGTCGGGGCGGCGGCGCAGAGGATCATGCCGACGGAGAACCACGTGACGCACACGAGGAAGAGGCGGCGTGCACCGAAGCGGTCGGCCAGCATCCCGGCCGCGATCGACCCGAGGCACATGCCCGCGATGGCGGTGCCGGCGATCACCCCGATCCGGGCCGGGGTGAGTCCCCAGTCCGGATCGGCGAGGAGATCCGGTATCGCCGCACCGAAGATGGCGAGGTCGTACCCGTCGGCGGAGATCGCGATGAATGCGAGGACCGCGACGCTGACGAAGGCGGGCACACGCAGTCGTGGAGTGGTGGTCATGGGGTCCTATCCCTGGGGTTCGTGAAGCCAAGTGTGATGGGCCGCAAGGTATCGATCGACGAGATCGGGGCGGTCCGGGCCCGGCAGGTCGGGGCCGATGGTGTATCCGGCGACGTCGAGTAGCGCGGCGAGGTACCTGTACGGGCGATCGACGGGGAACGCGACGCCCGCCAACGCGGTCACGTCTGCGGCCGGGTCCACCGGGGAGACGACGTCCTTGTAGTAGAGCATCGTGAGATCGGTGATGCGCCACGCCCCGTCGGTCTTGATCAGCCGCTGGTAGAGCCGGCCGTGCGACGCGACGTCCAGTTCGACGCCGGCGAGGGTTCCGCGCGCGTGCACCGTAGTTCCCTCGTGCGCGAGTGCCCGCTCGCCGACGATGTCCACGCTGGGCGCACCGACCAGGTGGAAGCCGCGGCTGCCCCGGTCGTGCATGGCTTTCGAGGCGTCGACGAATTCGGCGCCGGTTCCGGTGAACCAGCTGAGGCTGACACGCGACTCGGGGGCGAACGCGGAACGCATCCGGTCCCATTGCGCGGTGTCGCGCCCGGCTCGCTCGCGGAGGACGACGTCGATCACCGCGGCGGTGTCCGAGGGGTCAGGCACGGGTACTCCGATCGGTTGCGGCCCGCGGGGCCGGGGTGTGTTCGACACCGCCGCACCAGATTCGTTCGATGTTGCGGGTGGCACGGATGTCGGCGAGGGGGTCGCCGTCGACGAGGATCAGGTCGGCACGCAGACCGGGTTCGACGACCCCGCGGTCGTCGAGACCGAAGTGGCGGGCGGGCAGAACGGTCGCCGCACGCAGCGCGTCCACCGTCGACAGGCCGGCGGCGACGAGCAGCTCGAGTTCGTGGTGCAGGCTCTCCCCGTGCGCGACGAGTTGGGGCAGGCCGGGCTGCAGCGCGGCGTCGGTACCGGCCAGCACAGGCACACTCGCCCGGTGGAGAGCGCCCACGCCGGCGGACGCGGCGGTGAACGCGCCGGGATTTCCGCGCAGCGTCGCGAGAGCCTGCATCATCGACAGGGTCGGCACGGCGACGCGGCGCCCACTCACCATCCTGGCCACGACGTCGTCGCCGAGCGGTTCCCCGTTCGGGATGTGGGTGAGGATGTCCGCGCCCACGTCGAGCGCCAGTTCATAGGCTCCCGTCGAGGATGCGTGTGCGACAACCAATGTGCCGCGACGGTGCGCGGCCTCCACGACGGCGTGCGCGACCACCGGGTCGGGGCCGCCGTCCCCGGGGGCTTCGAGGACGATCTTGACGTAGTCTGCCCCCTCCGCCACTCGCGCCGCGACGAACCGGTCGGCGGCGTCCCGGTCGGACACCAGGGCCTCGGCGGGCATCCCGAAGTGAGAGTGCGGACCGGCCGGACCGATCACCGGGATACCCGGACTGCGGATGTCGGTCAGCCCGTCGACGCCGCGCAATGAGGTCACCAGCGACGCCGGCCAGGTGGCCATGTCCAGTCCGGTGGTCACTCCCCACGAGCACAGCTGTTCGAGGGTGTCGAGTCCGTGCAGGTGGATGTGGGCGTCGATCAACCCGGGCAACAGCACCGCCCCTCCGGCGTCGACGATCCGTGCGCCGGCCGGGTCGGTGCCGATCACCGTGCCGTCGACGACGACGGTGCGTGGCCCGGACAGCGTCTGCCCGTCGAAGACCCGGACCCCGACCAGTGCCGTCCGGTCCGCCGTGATCACGAGGTCGCGCCGGCGAGCGCCGGCAGTGCCGCGTGGGTGCCGAAGGTCCGCCGGCTGTACACCAGCGGCGTGGCGTCGGTGGCCGAGCAGTCCCGGACCGTTCCGAGGAGCAGGGTGTGGTCGCCGCCCGGGATCTCCGCGGCCACGTCGCACCGCAGCCACGCGCTGCTGCCGGTCAGGCACGGCAGCCCGTCGACGAATTCCCATGCCACACCCGCGAACCGATCGTCGTGTCGGCTCGCGAAGCGGGTCGCGGCCTCGTGCTGTCCGGCGGCGAGGACGTTGACGCCGAACGTGCCGGTCTCCCGCACGAGGGCGAGTAGCGCCGACCTGTTGTCGAGGGCGACGGTGATCATCGCCGGTGACATGCTCAGGGAGGCGAGCGAGCTGACCGTAGCGCCGTGCGGGGTGCCGTCGCGGTGGGCGGTGACGACGGCGACGGGCCCGGTGACCGTGGCCATGGAGTTCTTGAACTGGTGTGCATCCATCGGACTGTTCCTCTCTTCCGTGGGCTGTGCGGGAATCACCCGTGCACTCCGGTCATCAGTTCGGCGAGATCCTCGGGTGCCAGGAACGACGGCGGGGGCGGTGGGCCCCAGTTGTACAGGGCACGAGCACCTTCCCAGTCGCGGGGCGTCCACAGCTGGTCGTCGACGATGCAGTCGAGGTCGGAGTAGTACTCGCTGAAATTCCCGGCCGGGTCCTTCAGGTACCAGAAGAAGTTGGACCCGATGTGGTGGCGGCCGAGACCCCACACGTGGCGCTGCGGGTCCTCGTCCAGCATCGCGGTGGCGCCGCGGCCGACCTCGTCGACGTCGTCGACCTGCCAACTGGTGTGGTGGAGCATCGTCACCGGTGCCGCCTGCACCAGGACGTTGTGGTGATCGGTCGAGCACCGCAGGAACGCGGCCATGCCGGGAACCCGGTCGCTGACCTTGAATCCGATGCCCTCGGTGAAGAACCGTTCGCTCGCCGGTTGATCGGTGGAGCCGATGACGACGTGCCCGAGTTTGCGGGGGCGGACCCGGCCGGTCCGCTCGATCGCGTCGGCGCGGGCGGCGTCGCGCCCGATGTTGCCGGGCAGGTTGTACGCGGGAAGAGCGAAGGGAGTCTGAATGATTCGGGATCCGATGACCACCCGGACGCGGACGTCGGTGCCCGGATCGACGACGGACAGTTCCGTCTCGGAGCGGGTCGGGTGCAGGTCCAGTCGCTGCAGGTTGTGCGTGATGCGGTCCAGATCGTCGGCGTCGTCGACCGCGACGTCGAGTCCGATCAGCCGGCGACGGTCGGGCACGGGAACCAATTCGAGTTGGTCGCCGCCGTCGCGGGTGGAGAAGGAGACGGCCTCGGTCCGGCCGGACACGCCGGCTGCCGGGGCGGTGCGAGTCAGGCCGAAATCGTCGTAGAATGCGGCGGTCTCGGCGACGTTCGGAACGCCGATCGTGACGCGGGTGAGGGTGTGCAGTGTCATGGGAATTCCTTGTGCCGGAGAGTTTCTGGGAGAACTCAGACGAAGGGGGATACCTGCTCGTCGATCCCGAGCAGGGCGCGCCCGTAGATCTCCTGGTTGATGTTCAGGTTGATGAAGGCGTGCCGTGAGCTGGTTTCCAGATCGCGCCAGATCCGCTGCAGCGGGTTGACCTGCGCGAAACTGCCCGCGCCGCTGACGTTGAGCAGGAGTTCGACCGCCTCGCGGCACAGGTTCGCCGCCTGCGCGGCGTCCATCCGCGCGCGTGCCCGTTCGACGACCGGCATCTGCCTGCCTGCGGCGGCCGCGGCATCGATCTCGTCTGCGCCGCGGAACGCGAGGAGGCGGGCCTGATCGATCAGCGAGCGGGCCGCGGCCATGTTCAGCTGGGTGGAGGGCGCGTCGATCGACCGCTGGTAGAACGAGTACGCGATCGGCTTGTTCTTCTGCAGCGTCGACAGCACCGCGTCGTAGGCGCCTTCCGCCATGCCGAGCACGGGTCCGACCAGCACCAGCGCCAGGACGGGTACCAGCGAGGAGTGGTACAGCGTTTCGTCCTGGAACTCGGAGGCGGTGCGCCCCTCCATCATGTCGGTGACCGACAGGATCCGGGCGTCGGGGACGAAGACGTCGTCGGCGACCAGGGTGTCGCTGCCGGAACCGGACATGCCCGCGACATACCAGGTGTCGTCGATCGACAGATCGGTCATCGGGATCCACGCCGACGCCGCCCCGACGGCCTCACCGTCGGTGTTCGTCAGGGGGATACCGACATTGGCCCAGCTCGCGTGGTGCGACGCCGACGCGAATCCCCACCGCCCGGTGACCCGGTATCCGCCGTCGACCCGGACCGAGGTCGAGGTCGGGGTGAACACGCCGCAGGTGGCGATGCGCGGATCCGCGCCCAGCACGTCCTGCTGCACCGACTCGGGATAGGCGCCGACGAAGAAGGACGTCACGTTGCTCAGCGTGGTGACCCACGCCGTGGAGCCGCACGACCGGCCGAGTTCCAGCGACACCTCCAGGAACGTGCGGAAGTCCTCCTCCGCCCCGCCGAAGCGTGCGGGTTTGGTGATGTCGAACAGGCCGGCTTCGCGCAGCGCCGCGATGTTCTCCTCCGGTACGCGGCGGTCCGCCTCGGCGCGCGCCGCGTTGTCGCGGAGCAGGGGGCCCAGCGCCCGGGCGGCGGTGACCAGGCGTTCCCGCTCGGAAACCGGCGACGTCGTGTGCGGGGCGGTGTCGGTGATCGTCATGGTGTGTCCTTCGGTTGGTGAGACTTCTGGGGGGGTCGCCGGCCCGCGTGCACCCGAGCGGCGAGAAATAATCATGATTAATTGATAGAGTGATGTGAAGGCGGTCACTTGTCAAGGGCGATGCGATACTGACCCCCACGAACGGAGAGGAGACCGATGAGCGGCACCGACGGCGACGAGGAAGTTCTCGCCCCCGAAGTCGCGGACTTCGAGGGGCCGGCCTACTCGCGCGAAATGTGGCCTCACCCAGCGAATCTCCCGTCCAAGGTGTCGCTCGGCGGTTCGCGAGCGGAGCAGGCCGCCGGTCAGATCGCCCGTCTCGCCGCCGGCGCACTGGCCGGCGAACGCATCGGGAGCAAGGACGATCTCCGGAAGATCTGCGGGTTCTCGGTCGGGACCATGAACGAAGCGATCAAACTCGCGCAGGCACGCGGCGTCATCACCTCACGCCCGGGCCCGGGCGGCGGCATCTTCGCCTGCGACCCCTCCCCGCTGTCCCGGATGAACGGGTGGTTCCGCGCCGCCGCCGGCGACCACGCGGCCTTCGCCGAAGCCGTCCAGATCCGAGACGCGATCGCCCCCTTGCTGATCGAGGAGGCGTTGCGGCAGATGACGCTCGCCGACCAGGAAACGTTCTCGGAGCGGCTGTGGGAGGTGCGCCGCGCCCGCAACTCCGCGGCGACGTCCGACTTCGTGTGGGCGTGCTGGGAACTGCACGCCCACCTCGCCGGAATCGGCAAGGGCATCCTCCTCGACACCCTCTACCTGAGCATCATGGATGTCGGAGTGTCCTACCTGCGCGCGGTGCTCGAGGCCACCGCGCCGGACGTGCACCTGGACGGGCTCGCCCAGGTCATGGAAGATCTCGTCGACGCACTCGAACGCCGCGACCGCGACGCCGCCGTCGACGCCCTCCGGCGCACCGACCCGACCATGATTCTGTCGGCACCGGCCCCGCCGGGGACGACCCCGACCTGATCGGCGCCGAGGAGAGCGTCACGGGCGCAGGAGGAATTCCCCGGCGAGCTGGATGGCTTCGCGTGTGGTGTACCCGGGGTGGTCGGCGACGATGAAGTGGCGGCCGATGGCGAGCCCGAACATCAGGGTGCTGCGCGCCTCGATCTCGTCGGGGTCGGCGACGAACGTGCCGAACATAGTGCGCAGGAACTGCATCCGCTCGTTGTCGATGCGCTGCAGGCGTGCCGCGACGGACCGGTCGTGGTGCGCCCAGGCCCGGATCGCGAGGTCGATCCGGTGCAGGTCCTCCGAGTAGGTGAGTTGACCCACGCGCCGGATCCGCTCGGCCGCGTCGCCGCCTTCGGCGTCGGCCTGGGCGATGACGGCCTTGGTGCAGCGGCGCTCCCACTCGTCGAGCATCTCCGTCAGCAGCGCGGGCCTGCCGTCGAAGTAGCCGTAGAACCCGCCCTTCGTGACGCCGAGTTCGGCGGCGAGTGCCTCGACGCGGACGGCGTCCGGTCCGCCGCGCGCGAGGGCGTCGAGGCCGGCCTCGATCCAGCGGGCTCGTGCGGTGCGGGCGACGGCGGGAATCGGTCCACCTCCATTGATCGCAGTCAATGTGTACGGTACCGTATAGATGAAATATACGGTGCCGTATAGATCGGGGACGACAGTGCCACGAATAGCAGAGGCCACCTACACCGCGCAGCCCTGGCGCATCCACGAATTCACCCGCGACTTCGACGTCGAGGACGTGTGGTCGTACCGCACACCCGGAGCCGGTCCGGACGACTTCCCCAGAATGCTCGCCGCGATGCGGGCCGGAGGCGGTCTCGGGAAGCAGCCCCGGGTGGTGCGGTTCCTGTTCGCCGTCCGGTGGAAGCTCGGCGAACTGTTCGGCTGGGACGATCCGTCGGCGGGCGTCGGCGAACGGGTCGCCTCGCTCCGCGACCGCCTGCCCGACGACCTCCGCGCCGCTCCCCGAGGCCCCGACGACGAGGGCATGCCACTCACAGCGGTCTACGAACTGGACCGGGAGGCCGCCCGCGAATTGGCGAACACGACCGTGCACACCGTGATGCATCTCGGCTGGGTGCGCGGCGCGGACGGCGACTACGGCCTGCAGATGACCGTCCTCGTCAAACCCAACGGCCGGTTCGGGCGGCTCTACATGGCCGCCATCGCACCGTTCCGGCATCTCCTCGTCTACCCGGCCCTGACCCGGCAGTGGGAACGCGCGTGGCGTGACTACACCGCGAGATGAACAAATCGCTGTTCCCGATAGGAGACGGCCGCAGCCGGGTACCTTCGTGGCATGGGCGACGAGGCCATCGACCCCGTGACGGCGTATGAAGCGCTCTCCGCCGGCGCGCGCCTCGCCCTGCTGCGAGACCCCGAAGGGATCATGCCGCCGCAGTTCATCGGGCAGGTGATGGCCGTGTGCGGGCACGCGTGCGTCGCGGGCATCACCGGCGGACCCGATCCGATTCCGCAGATGGCGATGCTCCAGGGACCGCTGTCGGAGTATCTCGCCCAATGCCGGTGCGTCCTCGACTCGTGGTGGAACTCGCTGACGCCGCGAGCCCGGGCAGGCATCAGGTGCCGCGAGGCGGTACCCGAATCGCTGGCACTGCAACTGCCCAAGCACATTCCGTGGACTGCGGTGTCCACGCCCGGTTCCCACCTGCTGGTGCGCGACTATCTGGAGCTGCAGGCGGCGGGGTACGAACTGATGTAGATCAGTCGGGGACCTTCTTCCCCGAAATCTCGTCCGCTGCGTATTCGTCGTGACGGCGCAGCCAGCTCATGAACGGGACGTCGCCGCGGCGCGGTTCCGGTTCCCAGTCCTCCTGACGACCGCGGGCGGTGAGGTCGAGCCAGTGATAGGTGCCGACGAGCATGTCGGTGGAGCGCGCGTAGCCGGAGTAGGTGTGGAAGACGCGCTCACCCTGCCGGAGGAAGGCACTGACGCCGTGCTCCTCGCCCGACCAGCCCTTCCACGCGGGGTCCATGTGCTCGAGCTCGGCCGCGTCCTTGTAGTTGTATTCGACCGGCGCGACCGACGCGTCGAGAGTGACATGGAAGTCGTAGTTGAAGTCGCTGCCGAGCGAGGAGTACCAGGGAATGCTCCAGCCCATGCGCTGCCGGTACTGCTCGAGCTTGTGCAGGGGTGCGCGGGACACGGCCGCGAACGAGGTGTCCCGGGCGTAGAGGTGGCGGAGGTCGCCGACGTTGTCGATCGTGAACGTGCAGGACGGGCATCCCTCGTCGGCGTCGGGTTCGAACATGAAGTGGTAGATCAGGAGTTGGCCGCGGCCGTCGAACAGATCGACGAGCCGTGCCCGGCCCCCGGGACCGTCGAACTCGTAGTTCTCGGTGATCTCGACCATCGGGAGCGCACGCCGGGCGGCGTTGACCCGGTCGCGGTGGCGGGTCAGCTCCTTCTCCTGCGCGAGCAGTTCGCGCCGCGCGGCGAGCCATTCCTCGCGGGTGGTGACCTGTGGATCGGACGCTGTCATCGTTCGTCTCCTCTCGAAGGGCACCCCTCATCGTCCCAGCCCACCCTCGGCGGCGGCTACCCGTTTCCGCCGCCGATCGATCCGGACTCCGCCGTCAGGAACTCGTGAGGATGACGAGTCGCTGGGTGGCCCGGGTCATGGCGACGTAGCGGTCGACGGCGCCCTCGATGCCCTCGCCGAACGACTCCGGGTCGACGAGCACGACGAGGTCGAACTCGAGTCCCTTCGCCAGTTCCGGTGACAGCGACCGGATCCGCGATGTTGCCGGGAACGTCGGATCGCCGATGACGCAGGCGATCCCGTCGGAGTTCGCCGCCAGCCAGGTGTCCAGGATCGAGCGCAGATCCGACACCGGACCGTGGACGACGGGAATGCCGCTGCTGCGGATGGAGGTCGGCACGTTGGCGTCCGGGAGCGCCGCCCGGATCACCGGTTCGGCTTCCGCCATCACCTCTTCCGGTGTCCGGTAGTTGATGCTCAGCGCGGCAGGCTCGATCCGGTCCAACCCGATCCGTTCGAGTCGTGCGCGCCACGACTCCGTGAACCCGTGCCGGGCCTGGGCACGGTCGCCGACGATGGTGAAGCTGCGGGACGGGCAGCGCAGCAGCAACATCTGCCACTCCGCGTCCGTGAGTTCCTGGGCCTCGTCCACCACGACGTGCGCGAACGGTCCGGCCAGCAGATCGGGGTCGGTGCTCGGCAGAGCGGTCTCGTCGACCAGGGACTGCTGCAGGTCCTGGCCGCGCAGCATCGACATCACGAGCAATTCGGAGTCGTCGGCCGCGATCAGGTCGTCGACGACCGTGCTCATCCGCGCGCGTTCGGCCGCGACGGTGGCGTTGTACCGGCGCTGCCGGAGCGACGCCTCCGGGTCCCCGAGCCGCTGCCGTGCCGCATCGAGGAGCGGCAGGTCGGACACCGTCCACTTCTGGGCGTCCGCCCGCTGCAGTGCCCGAACCTCGTCGGGGCCGAGCCAGGGCGCGCACTTGCGCAGGTAGGCGGGCACCGACCACAGGTCGCCGACGAGATCGGCGGCCTCGATCATCGTCCACGCGTTGTCGAGCGTTGCGCGCAGTTCGTCGTTCTGCAGCAACGACTTCCGAACCTGGGCCGCGGGAGCATCGCCGTCGTACTTGTCCACCAGGATCGTGAGCAGCAGCTCCCAGATCTGTTCGCGCGCTTCGTTGTGCGGGGTGCCGGGCTCCGGCGCTTCGAACGCCTCGGCCCAGTCTTCGGCGCTCAGCCAGATGTCGAACCAGTCGGTCGCGACCGTCATGCCTTCGGCAGGCGGCTCCTCGTAGAACTTCACGGCCGCGTCGATCGCCTTCACCAGATCCGCCGAGGACTTCAGCCGCGCCACCTCCGGATCCTTCTCGATCCCGGCGGCGGCGCCCTCGGTGACGAGGTCCCGCAACGTGCAGAGTTGCACGCCCTCCTCGCCGAGGCTGGGCAGCACGTCGGCGACGTACGCCAGGTAGGGCTCGTGCGGGCCGACGAACAGCACGCCGTGACGGAGCCGGGGGTCGGAGTACAGCAGGTACGCGGCCCGGTGCAGCGCGACGACGGTCTTGCCCGTACCCGGGCCGCCGTCGACGACGAGGGCGCCGCCGGATCCCGCGCGGATGATGGCGTCCTGATCGGCCGCGATGGTGCCGAGCACGTCACGCATCCGGGCCGACCGGTTGCTGCCCAGGCTGGCGATGAACGCGGACTGGTCGTCGAGCGCGGCGTTCCCGTCGAACCCGTCCGCGGTGAACACCTCGTCCCAGTAGTCGCTGATCCGGCCGCGGGTCCAGCGGTATCTGCGGCGGCTGGCCAGGCCCATCGGGTTGGCGTGGGTGGCGCCGAAGAACGGCTCGGCCGCGGGGGACCGCCAGTCGACCAGCAGCTGATTGCCCGCGCTGTCCATGAGGCCGAGGCGTCCGATGTACACGGGCTCGGAGTTGTCGGTACCGACGATGCGCCCGAGGCATAGATCCAGGCCGAAGCGGCGCAGGGCGCGCAGTTGAGCGCTCAGGTCGTGAACCATCATGTCCCGCTCCATCGCCTCCTGGCCCAGGCGTCGGGGCGCCTTGCGCTCGGAGTCGATGCGGCGGGACAGATCGGCGATGGACTGCTCGAGGCTCTCCTCGATCGCCGCGAAGTGCCGCTCGTCGCCGGCGATCAGCGCCGGGTCGGCCTTGGGCGCGAGGTGGTCCGGAAGGTCGAAAGCGGAGGCAGTCAGGGGTCTCACGTCAACAGCTCCGATCCGAATTGGGTGATGTGGATTCAGATTTTCGGCGCGCACTCACGACTCCCATTTCCGCAGGTTCCGGCTCAGGCCGGTAATTCTGCGACACCACCCGGGCCTTGCCGCAAGCCCCCGGGTGCGCTATACATTGAAAGTGGAAGAGAGTTGTTCTCTTTCCTCTCCTCGCCCGATTCGGATCGGCACACCCCTTTGCGCAGTAAACCCCCGTCGATTCGATGTGAGCAAGGTTCGCCCCAGTAACGGTATCGATCATGGCAAGCGGAAATCTCGACACGAAGTCGAACACTTTGTTCCACTGAGAAGGTGGAATTGAGCCAGCTGTCCGACGACGTCGAGCACGTTTCCCAGGTGTATGCCGCGAGGTTCGGCATCGAGCGTGATGCAACCTGGTTTCTTCTCAAGTTGCAGGAAGAGGTCGGTGAGCTGACCCAGGCCTTTCTGATGAAGACAGGACAGGCACGGGACAAAAGCCGGTCACCGGAAGAACTGGACGAGGCTTTCCGGCGCGAAGTCGCCGACGTGTTCTGCCAGACTCTGCTGCTCGCACGGTTTCACGACATCGACCTGACGAATGCAGTGAACGACAAGTGGCAGGTGTGGGCGGAGCGGGAAATCGAGTCCTGAAACAGTCACGGGTGGTGACGCTTTCGACCCCACATCTAATCCGGTCCGCGCGCGCATTCCCCGGTGTTAATGTGGGAATACTCGTCCTCACCGAAAGGTGCACCTCGATGAGAAGATTCACTCGAAGAGCCGGTGGAACCCTCGCGGCGCTGACGCTCACTGCGGCCGCTTTCGTCGTGTCACCGCCACCGGTGTACGGATTTGCCGAGGATATTTGCTACACCGAGGACGGTGCCCCGCCGCACAATTGCGCGCCACTGCCCCCCGAATGTCTACTCGACGACCCCAACTCGCCGGTCTGCGGCGCCGAGGCCTTCCTCCGCTACGGGTTCACGTTGCGTCGCCCGCTCGGCGGACGGAGCCTCGTGCACTCGGACTCGACGTACATCATCGCCCGCACCGTCGGCTTCTCCGAACAGGATGCGTACTGGATCGCGGCATACGACGAGGCGACCGACCTCGGCACGTTCGTCCCCCGCGACCTCTTCGGCCGGCCCGCTCCCGGCGCCGACGCGCTGACCACCAAGGACATCAGCGGCCTGGTGCGCACTCACTTCGACACCGGCGGGTTCCTGTTCCACTTCTTACCGACGTTGCGCGGGCCGACGGATCCCCTGCCCAACGGGTTGCAACCGAACGTCGACGATCCGCGGCACGAGATCATGCTCACGCACCTGCGGACGTGGGCCATGGCGGGGCCGGGAAGCGACGCGCCGCTGTGCACGGGAGGTTTCACGAACCCGTCGACTGACGGCGATTACGGAACGGGCGCAACGTGTTACGGAGACACGAACCCGGTGCCGATCAACGGCACCTACAGCCTGGAGACTCCGGCCGCCATCCCGTTCACCAACATGACCGGGCAGCAGGTCATCACCGACAACGTCCTGTCGTCACAGTTCGACTCCTGGGTCGGCGACAATTCCTGGAACGCGCGGACCGGCATCTACCTTCACGCTCTCGGTGACCGCATCTCGCACCACGTGTGCACCGACGCCGGCACGATCACACCGCCCGGCCCTGCCGGGCAGGACTTCCGGATCGACCTGAATCAGCCCACCTGCGACCAGGGTCCACACGCAGTCCGCCACGAATACGAGACGGGTGTGGACTTCGCCGGACTGAACCCGGAAGACCGGACGACCGAGGCCGCGTTGTCGATGGTGTACGACGAACTCGTCAACTTCGCGCGAGCACGCGGAACGCTGGACGCGAGCGCCACGGCGCCCGCGACGAAGAGCGCTCTCCTGAACGACGGACTCCTGCCCGCGCTCGAGATCCGCGAACCGGTCGAGCGGCTGACCGCCGTGACCGAAGTCGGCTGCCGCGCCGGAGTCACCCCGTTCCCCGGAAATCCAGCCTGCCGCTGACGTCGATGCGCATCACGGCTCGCGACTCGCTCGCCCGTTGCGGTGGATCCCGACGGGCGAGCGAATCACGAATTTCTATGGTGAGAGCGTTCGGGCCTGGACGTCACCGAGGCTCGTACTGGTGACGACTGCGGCGTGTGGAACGGGCATCTTGATCGCCGTGACGAGGACTGCGCCGATCAGGAGTGGGATGGCGAACAGGATGAACAGCGACGACGGCGTCCAGGAGCGGTCGATCAGGACGCCGGCGAGGATCGGCGAGATGATGGCACCCAGCCGGCCGACCGCAGACGCCCAGCCGACGGCAGTGGCGCGGACGGACGTCGGATAGCAGTCCGGGGCGAGGGCGTAGAGACCGGTGGCGCTGGCGTTGACGAAGACACCGACTGCGACCGCTGCGAGGAGTGCGGTGGCGAAGCTGCCCAGCGCCGTGCTCATCGCGAGGAAGGAGATACTCGCGCCGACGAGTGCCGCGACGGTCAGGATTCGGCTGGTCACCACGATCGCGAGGACGCCGAACGTCAGAGTGGCTGCCGCCCCGCCGAGGTTGAGGAGCATTCCGCCGCTGATGCCCTGCTGGGCGGACAACCCGCTCTGCTGCAGCAGCTTCGGAGTCCAGCTCGCGGCGAAGTAGAACGCCGCCATCATGATGAAGAAGGCGGATCCGAGAAGCAGCGACCGGATGCCGTTGCGCCCACTGAAGATCGCTGCCTTCATGCCCTGGCCGGCCTGCGGCTCCGGCTCCGGCAGCGCCTCGATCGGGGCCAGTCCCATCTTCGGCAGGGTGCTGTTGATCGTTTCAAGCGCCCCCGGGGGACGGCGCACCAGCAGGTAGTCGATCGATTCGGGCATCCGTGCGTAGACGAGTACGAGCAGCAGGAAGGTCAGAACGGCGCCGGCGACGAAGCTGGCGCGCCAACTGAACGTCGAGGTGAGCAGCGCGGCGACCAGACCGCCGATCATTCCGCCCAGCGGTAACCCGGTGGTGTACAGGGCGATCATGGTTCCCCGGCGTCGACGGGGAGAGAACTCGGCGGTCAGGACCGGCAGGCTCGCGACCAGCCCTCCGATGCCGAGCCCGGTCAGCAGTCGACACACCCCGAGCTGTGCGAAGCTCGTCGTGATCGACGCCAACGCCATCGTCACGGATACCAGGAGCAAGCACGCCAGTGTCAGCGGCCGCCGCCCGGTGCGGTCGGCCAGGGGTGCGATGAATGCCGACCCCAACGCCATGCCGACCAGGGCACTGCTGAGCAGCAACCCGGTCTCCGAGCCGCTGAGCGCGAACTCCTGCGCGACACCGGAGGCGGCGAATGCCATCAACAACAGGTCGTAGCCTTCCGACAGGACGATCGCGAGGCAGATCCCCCCGACCATGACCTGATATTTGCTCATCGGAGCTTGATCGATGGATTCTCGAATGGACATGGATGAGACCCTTCTGGTCGCTGAAACGAATTGTGGGAGAGGGCTTGTGGGAACTCACCGTCACGTTGTGCGCAGGTGAGCAGAATCAGCGAGGCATGGTCGGTGAGTACAGGCGCGGATGGCCGTCGGGGCCGTCGAGTCCACCCCGGGAACCGGTCCGTCTCCGCCATATCCATCGGTGCCCTGGATAACATTTGATCGTCGTTGTTACCCGACTCACTAATCAGTGGGACTCACGCTAGGGACTGCAGCGCAGGGTGAATAGCCGCATTGCGATATCGGCCGTCCATTACGCGAACTCCCCGGCCGGCACACATACGAGACTTGCTCACGCCGCCTCGTATGTGCGCTCACCGAGGGCCCGACGTGTTATTCGCACACACTCGGCGTGGTATCCGATCAAGTTGGGAAACCACACCGGGAACGTGCCCACCGACGACGCCAAGTTGTCGGCGGCTCCCATCAGAACGACGGCCTCCCGCAGATTCTGCCCCCGCTCGAGGGGGCCGATCCAGCTGCACACTGCACGCCGAATGATCTCTCCAGGCTATCGTCGGCCGACCGCACGGTGCAGCGGTTTTCACCGCACCCGCATCTCCGCCGGCCGTCAGCTACCGAAGGGGGACGCGCTGTTGGAGTACCGCGCGAAGTCGCCCTGCGCCCCGCTGTAGACGTTGAGGTCGACGTCGCCGTTGACGCCGGGGATGCGACCGGTGCTGGTGTACTGCCAGAACGTCCAGTTGCTCCAGCCGCCGGGGAGGGGGCCGGGCGTGTTCTGGCCGTTGTAGTCGGCGATCCACAGGGGGTATCCGGCGAACTCGTTGGTGTTCGCCATCGCCGTCCGCCAGAAGTTCGGGTAGGTGTAGATGATCGGCTGGCGTCCGGTGAGCGATTGGACCGTGTCGAGGTAGCGGTGCGTCCAGTCGATCAGCGCGGCGGGCGGCAGTCCGGCGGAGTGCTCGATGTCGAGGACCGGGGGCATGTCGCCCGGACCGTTGATGCCGAGGACCACGGTCGAGTAGAAGGCGGCCTGCGCTTCGGGCGACTGGGTGGGGTCCGCGTAGTGGTAGGCGCCGCGGGCGACTCCGGCGACGCGCATGGCGAGGCAGTCCTGGACGAAGTACGGGTTGACGTAGTTGAGGCTCTCGGTGGCCTTGACCATCGCGAAGTCGTGGCCTGCGTTGCGGACGGAGAACCAGTCGATCGGTGAACCGCCCGGATGTTGCCACGACGCCACGTCGGGACCTCGGACGGGTTCGGCTGCGGCATGCCCCGGCAGCGCGGCCGCGAGTGCACCGGCGAGCAGTAGCGGTGCGATCTTGGAGAACCTTCGGACCTTCACCCCGATAGCCATGCGCCCGAGGGTAGTGGTTGCGGCGCCACAGTTCCGGTCAACGACGAGGGTTGCCGGCCGGCGTTAACCGGAAACCATCCCCTCGGTCTGTTTTGTCCAAAAATTTGACCATCTCGGTAGGTTATGCGACTCTTCCCTAGTCAGATCCATAGGTTACCCAAACCTAACTAGAGCTTTTCCGTAGTCGGTCCCCGGAGCACGAGTCGTCAGCCGCTGCTCCCAGCAGATAAGAGAACGACCCTTGGAACCGGCAGAATTCGCGGCTGGTAGCACCGCCCGCACCGAGACCAGTGCCAGCGACGACGCTGCGCGCCCCTTCGCACTGACCGCCGCTCAGCGCGGGATCTGGTTCGCCCAGCACCTCATGGGCGACGTGCCGATCACGATCGCGCAGTACGTCGACATCGAGGGCGAACTGGACGTCGACGCCCTGCGACGTGCAGGTCAGGCCGCTGCCCGCGAAATCGGCAGCGGCATGCTCCGCATCGTCGAGGTCGACGGCGAGCCACTCCAGAAGGTCGACTTCACCCTCGACGACGGGGTGGAGCATCACGACTTCCGGGCCGAGCCGGACCCCCACGCCGCCGCCCTGCACTGGATGCGCGCCGACTACACCGCGCCGCTCGACCTGCTCTCGGACCGGCTGATCCGCGGCGCCACGCTGCAGATCGGCGAGCACCACCACCTCTGGTACTGCCGCATCCACCACATCGCGCTCGACGGGTACGGCGCGATGAAATTCATGAACCGCGCCGCCGAGCTGTACACCGCCGAGGTCCGGGGCACGGAACCCGCGGCGTCGGTGGCGGGCGACCTCCGGGAGGTTTCGGCCGCCGAGGACGTGTACCGCGGATCGTCCCGGTTCCTCTCCGACCGCGACTACTGGGCCACCCGGTCCCGGGACCTTCCCGCCCCGACGAGCCTCGCGGGCCGCAGTGCGCCGGCGCAGGCCCGGTCGCGGTGGCACGGCGGGCCGGTGCCCACCGGCATCGCCCGGGCGGTGGACGGAGCCGTCGACCGTCTCGACTCCGCCTTCGCCGCCGTCGCCGTGGCGGCCACCGCCGCGTTCGTCGCCCGGATGACCGGTTCCGACGACGTCGTCCTCAGCCTGCCCGTGTCGGCCCGCACCAACGCGGTGCTGCGCCGGTCGGGCGGCATGGTGTCCAACGTGGTGCCGCTGCGGGTGTCGATCACCCCGGACACGACGGTCGCCGCACTGGTATCCGCCGTCCAGCTCGAACTCACCGGCGCGCTCCGGCACCAGCGGTACCGCAGCGAGGACATCCGGCGCGACGCCGGCGCCGCCCGGGATCAGCGGGGCTTCTTCGGTCCCGCGATCAACATCATGAACTTTCACTCCGAGATCACCCTCGGCGAGCTCACCGGGCAGTTCCACGTGCTGTCGACGGGACCCGTCGAGGACCTCTCCGTCAACCTCTACCCGAGTGTGGCGGGGAATTCGTCGCGTATCGATTTCGAGGCGAACCCCGCCCTGTACGGCGACGGGGAGCTGGCCGGGCACCACGCGCGCTTCCTCGACCTGCTGGCCCGGTTCGCCGACGCCGACGCGGACACCAAGGTCGCCGCACTGGACGTGCTGACGGCGGACGAGCATGCCCAGCTCGTGCCCGCCGCGGGCCCGCACGCACCCGCCCCGGCGCTGCTGACCGACCTGTTCGAGGCGGGGGTCCGCGCGAACCCGGACGGCACGGCACTGATCCTCGGCGACACCACGATCGGCTACCGCGAACTCGACGAGCGCAGCACCGCGCTCGCACGTCTGCTGCTGGACCGCGGGGTGGGCCCGGGCGACTTCGTGGCCGTGTCGTTCACCCGGTCCGTCGACTCCGTGGTGGCCGTGTGGGCCGCGGCGAAGTCGGGCGCCGCCTTCGTCCCCGTCGACCCGGCCTACCCGGCCGAGCGCATTGCGCACATGCTGTCCGATTCCGGGGTGACCCTGGGGCTGACGGCCACCGCGCACCGCGACGTGCTCGCGGGAACCGCCGTCGACTGGCTCGCCCTCGACGATCCCGCCCTGGCATCGGCGTGCGCGGACATGGCGGTGACGCCGGTGACGGACGCCGACCGTCCCGCAAAGCTGACGCCGCAGCATCCGGCGTACATGATCTACACGTCCGGCTCCACGGGCACACCGAAGGGCGTGGTGGTCACGCACACCGGGCTGGCCGCGTTCGCTGCGTCCGAACGACCCGAACTCGGTGTGACGTCCCGGTCGCGGGTGCTGCGTTTCTCCTCGTCGAGCTTCGACGCGTCCGTGTTCGAGATAGTGCAGGCGTTCAGTGCGGGCGCGGCGATGGTGATCGCACCTGCCGACGTCTACGGCGGCGACGACCTCGCGGCACTGCTCCGAGCGCAGCGGGTCACCCACATCATCAGCGCGCCCGCGGTGCTGGGCACCGTGGATGCCACCGGTCTCGACGCGCTCGAGGCCGTGGTGGTCGGCGGCGACGTGTGCCCGCCGGATCTCGTCGAGCGCTTCGGCAGCCGCTGCCGGCTGTACAACAGCTACGGCCCGACCGAGTCGACGATCGTCGTCACCATGACGGGTCCGCAGACCGACCCCGCCGCGATCACCATCGGCCGTGCGATGCAGGGTGCACGCGCACTCGTCCTGGACCGCCGGCTGCGGCCGGTGCCGCGCGGCGTGACGGGCGAGCTGTATCTCGGCGGTCCCGGACTCGCCGAGGGATACCACGCCCGGTCCGGACTGACGGCGTCCCGTTTCGTCGCCGACCCCTTCCCGGGGGCGCCCGGCGACCGCCTGTACCGCACCGGCGACCTCGTGCGGTGGAGCCGCGGCGACAGTCCCGTCCTCGAGTACGTGGGGCGCAGCGACTTCCAGGTGCAATTGAACGGACTGCGCATCGAACTCGGCGAGGTCGACGCGGTGCTGTCGGCGCACGAGTCGGTGGATTTCGCCGTGTCCGCCGTGCACGAACGCGACGGTGGCACACCGGTGCTGGTGTCGTATGTGCGGATCCGGCCGGATCACCGGTTCGATCCCGCCGCGCTGGCCGCGTTCGCCGGCGAATTCCTCCCGGCGCACATGGTGCCGTCGCTGACGGTGCCGCTCGACACGATTCCACTGACACCCGCGGGCAAGGTGGATCGCAGCGCCCTGCCCGCACCCGAATTCGGCACCACCGCAGTACCATTCCGCGCACCGTCGACGCCGATCGAGCAGATCGTCGCCGATGCGGTGGCTGAGGTGCTGCACGTCGACGAGGTCGGCGTGGACGACTCCTTCTTCGCTCTCGGCGGCGACAGCATCGTCGCGATCCAGTTGGTGTCCCGGGCCAAGGCCGCCGGTGTGGTGTTCACCCCGCGGGACGTGTTCGAACGCAGGACCGTTGCCGGGCTCGCCGAGGTCGCGGTCGACGTCGCCGCGGCGCAGATGTCGCGACTGACCGAGCTGCCCGGCGGGGGAGTGGGCGCCCTGCCCCTCACGCCGATCGGCCGCGACGTCCTTGGTCGCAGCCGCGGCAACCGTGCCAACCTCGATGCCTTCTATCAGGCCGTGACGCTGACGGCGCCCGCCGAGGTGGACCTGCCGCGGCTGCATCGGACCGTCGCCGCGATTCTCGATCATCACGACGCGTTGCGCTCCCACCTCCCGGCGGACGGCCGGGAACTGGTGGTCGAGCCCGCGGGATCCGTGAACGCCGAGCGGGTCGTCACATACGTACGTATGGAATACGGGCCCGGTACCGAGCAATTCGATGCCGCGCTCGACACCGAGTGCCGGGCCGCGGCGGGCCGTCTCGACACGGCAGCCGGTGTGATGCTGCAGTTGGTGTGGATCGACCCCGCCGATACGCGCGGAGTGCTCCTGGTGGTGGCCCATCACCTGGTCGTCGACGGAGTGTCCTGGCGGATCCTCGTGCCCGACTTCGCCACCGCCTGGGCGCAGGTGGCCGCCGACCGCACCCCCGAACTGCCGCCCGTCGCGACGTCGGCTCGCCGTTGGGCCCATGCCCTCGTCGAGACGGCCGACACCGAGTGCGTGCTCGACGAACTCGATGCCTGGCGGTCCCTCCTCGACGGCCCCGTTCCAGCACTCGGTTCCCGCCCGCTCGATCCCGCCGTCGACACCGGCGCCACCACCGGCCGGGTCTCCACCGAGGTCGGACCCGACACCACCGCCACCCTTCTCACGACCCTGCCGACCGCGTTCCGTGGGACCGTGACCGACGGCCTGGTGACGGCACTCGGTCTCGCGTTCGCCGCGTGGGGCGGCGACCGCACGCTGCTGGTGTCCCTGGAGGGTCACGGCCGCGACGAGGCCCTCGTGCCCGGCGCCGACCTGTCGCGCACCGTCGGCTGGTTCACCACCGCCTACCCGGCCCGGATCGCACTGGACGCGGTCGACGTCACGGACGCACTGGCCGGCGGACCTGCCACCGAGCGGGCCGTGAAGACGGTCAAGGAGCAGCTGCGTCGTATTCCGGGGAACGGCACCGGCTTCGGGTTGCTGCGTCACCTCCGCGACGACAGTGCCGAGATCCTGAACGCCCTGCCCTCGCCGCCTGTCAGCTTCAACTACCTCGGACGCGTCGGCGCCGGCGACCTCCCGGATGCGGTGCGCGAGAACGGCTGGATCCCCGTAACCACCGGGATCGACGTCAACGCGTTCAGCGGCGCCGGACTGTCGACCGCGTTCGTCCTCGACATCAACGCGTCGGTCGGCGACGACGGCCGGCTGTCGGCCACGTTCGACTTCCCCACCGGGGTGCTGACCGCGCACGAGGTCGAGCGGTTGGCGGACCTGTGGCGGACGGCGCTCGAGGCGCTGGCCTCGCACGTGCGGGGCGCGGGGCCCGCCGGACTGACCCCGTCCGACGTACCACTGGTCTCCGTCGACCAGGATCGGATCGAGCTGTGGGAGAAGAGCTACGGACCGCTCGACGACATCTGGTCGCTGTCGCCGCTGCAGTCGGGTCTGCTGTTCCACGCCGGGCTGTCGGCCGGAGCGGTCGACGTGTACACGGCGCAGATCGTGCTGGATCTCGGCGGCGACGTCGACGCGAGCCGGTTGCACCGCGCGGCGCAGCGCCTGCTGGATCGGCACGCGGCGCTGCGGACCGCGTTCGTCTACGACACCGACGGCGTCCCCGCCCAGTTGGTCCTCGATTCGGTGACCGTGCCGTGGCGTGAGATCCACGTGCAGGGGTCCGGCGGGCTGGATGCACTCGTCGCCGCGGAACGCGCAGAACGGTTCGACATGGCGGCACCGCCGCTCGTCCGGTTCGTGCTGGCGCACTCGGGTGACCGGACGACGCTGGTGATCACCAACCACCACATTCTGTTCGACGGCTGGTCGATGCCGCTGTTCGTCAAGGACTTCCTGCTGCTGTACGCGTCGGACGCGCCGATCGCGGCACCCGCGCGCCCCTACCGCCGGTACCTGTCGTGGCTCGCCGGACAGGACCGCGCCGGCGCGCTCGACGACTGGGCCGCCGCGCTCGAGGGAGCCACCGAACCGACCGTCCTCGCCCCGCAGCACACCGGCCACGGGACGGCTCCCCGGGACGTCGACGTCCCGGTCACGGCGGAGGTGGCCGGGCAGCTCGCCCGGATCGCCCGCGAGCACGGCGTCACCGTCAACACGGTGATTCAGGCCGCGTGGGGAATCCTGCTGGGCGGTTTGCTGTCCCGTGACGACGTGGTGTTCGGCGCCACCGTCTCCGGGCGCCCGGCCGACCTCCCCGGCGTCGAGGAGACGCTGGGCTTGTTCATCAACACCGTTCCCGTCCGTCTGCGCCTCGATCCGGACGAGCCGGTGTCGTCGCTCCTGCGCCGGCTGCAGGACGAGCAGGTGCGGCTGCTCGACCGGCACCACGTCGGTCTCACCGAGATCCAGTCGGTCGCAGGCCCCGGCAGCGTGTTCGACACCCTCACCGTGTTCGAGTCGTACCCCGTCGACCGCGCGGCACTGGACCCCGACACCGACATCGACGGACTGCGGATCCGCGGTATCGACGTCACCGACGCCACCCACTACCCCCTGGCACTCGTCACGGTGCTGGAGCCGGATCTGCATCTCACGCTGGAGTACTCGGCGGACGCGTTCGGCGCGGACGACGCCCGGCGGGTCTCGGAGCGGTTCGCGGGGGTGCTCACGGCGATGACCCGAACGCACACCCCGGTCGGTGCCGTCGATCTGCTGGGGGGCGCCGAACGCGCTCGCACCCTGCACGAGTGGAACGCGACCGACCACGCGATCGAGGACGTCACCCTCGTCGACCTGCTGGACGCCGCCGCGCTCCGAACACCCGATACGGCAGCGGTCACGTTCGGGCGGGAGACGCTGTCGTACACCGAGTTCGATTCCCGGGCGAACGCCCTGGCTCGCCATCTGATCTCGCAGGGGGTGGGCCCCGAATCCATCGTGGCCGTCACGCTGCGCCGGTCGCTCGATCAGCTCTTCGCCCTCCACGCCGTCGTCCGCGCGGGCGGGGCCTACCTGCCCGTGGACCCCGACCATCCGCAGGCGCGCATCGCCCACGTGCTCGGCAGCGCCCGCCCTGCGCTGGTGCTCGCGACCGCGGCCGACACCGGAGTCGTTCCCGACGGCCTGCGCACGGTGCGCGTCGACCGGCTCGACCTGTCCGCCGTCGTGACGACGCCGCTGTCCGACGCGGAGCGTCTGGCGCCGCTGCGCCCCGGCCACCCCGCCTACGTGATCTACACATCGGGCTCTACGGGACGCCCGAAGGGTGTGGCGGTCTCGCACGCCGCGATCGCCAACCGGCTGCTGTGGATGCAGGACAGCTACCCCGTCGACGCACGGGACGTCGTTCTCCACAAGACTCCGGCCACGTTCGACGTGTCCGTGTGGGAACTGTTCTGGCCGTTGATGACCGGCGCCCGCATGGTGATCGCCGAGCACGACGGGCACCGGGACCCGCACTACCTGTCCCGGCTGATCCGCGACGAAGGTGTCACGACACTGCACTTCGTCCCGTCGATGCTCGACGTGTTCCTCGAGCACGCCGACACGTCGCTGTGCACCACCGTGCGTCAGGTCTTCGCCAGCGGTGAGGCGCTGCCGCGCACCACCGTCACGCGCTTCCACCGGCAGTTCGGTGCCGCGCTGCACAACCTGTACGGGCCGACCGAGGCCGCGGTGGACGTGACGTTCCACCGCACCGATCCGTCGGCGACCGGTCCGGTGCCGATCGGCGCACCCGTGTGGAACACCCGCGTGTACGTCCTCGACTCCCGGCTCCGCCCGGTGCCCGTCGGTGTCGCGGGCGAGCTGTATCTGGCCGGCACCCAACTGGCCCGCGGGTACGTGGGCCGCCCCGACCTGACATCCGACCGGTTCGTCGCCGATCCGTTCTCCGCGGACGGCACCCGCCTGTACCGCACCGGCGACCTGGTGCGCTGGACCGACGGCGGGGAGCTGGAGTATCTGGGCCGCACCGACTTCCAGGTGAAGCTGCGCGGGCAGCGCCTCGAACTCGGCGAGATCGAGGCCGTGCTCCTGAACCATCCCGACGTGACGCAGGCGGCCGTCCTGGTGCGCGGGGACGGACCGGCCGAGCGTCTCGTCGGCTACGTCGCCCTGCGCTCCGGAAGCACCGCGGACCCCGACCGGCTGTCCGCGCATGCGGCCGCCGAGTTGCCGTCGTACATGGTGCCGTCGGCATTCGTCCTCCTCGACGCACTGCCGCTGGGCCCCAACGGCAAACTCGACCGCCGGGCACTGCCCGAACCCGCGCTCGGGGCCGCCACATTCGAACCGCCGGCGACGGCCGCGGAGATCGCCGTCGCGCGGATCTTCGCCGACGTCCTCGGCGTCCCGGAGGTCGGCGCCACCGACAACTACTTCGACCTCGGCGGCAACTCCCTGACCGCCACCCGGGCGGTCGCCCGGATCAACACCGCACTGGGTTCCGCACTCGGTGTCCGGGAGTTGTTCGACGCTCCCACCGTCCGCGCTCTCGCAGCGGCGTCGACCTCGGATCCCTGGCACACCCGCCCCGCCCTCGTCGCCGGCCGGCGCCCGTCGCGGCTGCCGCTGTCTCCGGCGCAGTACCGGATGTGGTTCCTCAACCGGTTCGACACCGCCTCCGGCGCCTACAACATCGCCGCCGCGCTGCGGCTGACCGGAGAACTGGACGTCGACGCGCTCGGCGCGGCCGTCCGCGACGTCATCGCGCGTCACGAGGTACTGCGGACCGTGTACCCCGATTCCGCCGACGGACCGCACCAGGTGGTGCTCGACGCAGCGACCGCCGACCTGGCACCGGTCCCCACCACGGAGCAGCAACTTCCGGCCTCCGTCGAAGACCTCGTGACCCGGGGCTTCGACGTGACGGCAGCCGTCCCGCTGCGCGTGGCCCTGCTCCGCGTCGCGGCGGACGAGCACGTGCTGGTTCTGGTGACCCACCACATCAGCGCCGACGGCTGGTCGATGGGTCCCCTGGCCCGGGACGTCATGTCCGCGTATGTCGCCCGCGCGGCGGGGACGGCACCCGAGCAGCCACCGCTGCCCGTGCAGTACGCCGACTATGCCCTGTGGAAACTCGACGTCCTCGGCGACGAGGGCGACGCCGGTTCGCTCGCCGCCCGGCAGATCGACTACTGGACGAACACCCTCGCCGGGTTGCCGGAACGGATCGAACTCCCCACCGACCGTCCGCGACCGCACGTCGCGTCGCATCGCGGCGACACCGTCGACTTCGCCCTCGGCCCCGAGACGTACGGCGCGGTGACGGCACTCGCCCGGTCCGTGCGCGCGACCCCGTTCATGGTGCTGCACACCGCCCTGTCCGTGTTGCTGTCCCGGCTGTCCGGTAGCACCGACGTCGCCGTCGGCACGCCGGTCAGCGGCCGCGGGGAGGCCGCACTCGACGACGTGGTCGGCATGTTCGTCAACACGCTGGTCCTGCGCACACAGGTCGACCCGGCGCTGACGTTCGGCGCGCTCGTCGAGCAGACCCGCGACACCGACCTCGCCGCCTACGCGCACGCCGACATCCCGTTCGAGCGGCTGGTGGAGATCGCGAGCCCGGCCCGCTCGACCGCCCATCACCCGCTGTTCCAGGTGGTGCTGTCGATCGACGACGTCGCGCCGCCGAGCATCGACCTCCCCGGACTGACCGTCGCGGCGCTTCCGCTCGACGAGGCCGTCGCCAAGTTCGACCTGCAACTGTCGGTGACGGAGAACGCGGACGGGTCCGGCGCCCGGGGAAGGTGGACGTTCGCCACCGACCTGTTCGACCGCACGACCGTCGTGGCGTTCGGGCGGAGGCTTGTTCGGATCCTCGCCGCCGCGGTGTCGGACCCAACCCTCGCGATCGGTGACATCGACCTTCTCGACGACACCGAACGCGCCGCGCTCGTCACCCGCACCGATATCCGGAACCCTGGAAGTCGCACGCTGCCGGAGATTCTCGCCGGGGGTGCCGCGGTGGGCGGCACGGCGCTGGTGTCCGAGGACGGGGAACTGTCCTACGCGGAACTCGATGCCCGCTCGAATCGCCTCGCCCGGGTTCTTCTCGCGCGGGGCGCGGGCCCCGAAACGATGGTCGCGGTGGCGCTCACCCGCTCCGCGCTGTCCGTGACCGCGGTGTGGGCGGTGGCCAAGACCGGTGCCGCGTTCGTGCCCGTCGACCCGGACTACCCCGCGGATCGGATCGAGCACATGCTCACCGACTCCCGCGCGGCGCTGGGCCTGACCGACTCCCACACGGCGGCGACCCTGCCCGGAACCACCGACTGGCTCCTCGTGGACGACCACGAACTGGGTGCGGACGCGTCGGCCGGTCCGATCACGGACGCCGACCGGACGCTGCCGTTGCGCGCCGAACATCCCGCCTACCTCATCTATACGTCGGGTTCGACGGGAATCCCCAAGGGCGTCAGCGTCACCCACACCGGGCTCGACAGTTTCGCCACCGAGCAGGTGGAGCGGTACGCACTCGACCCCCTCAGCCGGACATTGCATTTCGCGTCACCGAGTTTCGATGCGTCGATTCTCGAACTGCTGATGGCGTTCGCCGCGGGCGCGACGCTCGTGATCGTGCCGACCGGCGTGTACGGCGGGGAGGACCTCGCATCCCGGGTCCGTGAGCGGCGGGTGACCCACGCCTTCGTCACGCCCGCCGCGCTCGCCACGCTCGACCCGAACTCGCTGCCGAAACTCGGAACCGTCGTGGTGGGCGGCGACGCCTGCGATGCGTCTCTGGTGGAGAAGTGGGCACCCGGCCGCCGGATGTTCAACGCGTACGGGCCTACCGAGTCGACGATCATGGCCACCGTGTCGGGTCCGATGACGGCGGGCGACCCGGTGCGGATCGGCGCCCCGATCCGGGGAACCACTGCGCTGGTGCTGGATTCGCGGTTGCAGCCCGTTCCCGACGGCGTCGTGGGTGAACTCTGCCTGGCGGGGCCCGCGCTGGCCCGCGGCTACCACGACCGTCCCGCGCTCACCGCCGAGCGTTTCGTGGCGAACCCGTACGCCCCCGGGCGCCTGTATCGCACGGGCGATCTGGTGCGGTACACCCCGAACGGTGAACTGGAGTACCTCGGCCGCGCCGACTTCCAGGTGAAGATCCGCGGCTTCCGCATCGAACTCGGCGAGATCGACGCCGCGGTCGCGGCGCACCCGAGCGTCGAATTCGCGGTCACCACCGCGGTCACCGTCCGGAACGACGCGACGGCGCTGGTGACGTACGTGCTGCCCGCCGGCGGATCTGCTGTCGACCCGGCCGCGGTGACCGCTCATGCCGCCGGCCTCCTGCCCGGCTACATGGTGCCGTCCACCGTGATGGTGCTCGACCGGGTTCCGCTGACCCCGGCAGGCAAGGTGGATCGCACGGCCCTGCCCGAACCCGTCTTCGCTGTTCGCGAGTACGTGGCCCCGCGCAGCGACACCGAACGGCTGGTCGCGGCCGCCTACACCGACGTGCTCGGCGCCGAGATGGTGGGAGCCGAAGACGATTTCTTCGACCTCGGCGGCAACTCGCTGAGCGCCACCCGGGTGATCGGCCGGGTCAACGAGTCGGCGGGCACGTCGCTGGCGGTGCGGGTGGTCTTCGAGGCGCCCGGCGTCGCGGCCCTCGCCGCAGTGGTCGATGCGGCCGAACGCGGAGACCGTCCGGTGCTGGCCGGCATCGAACGGCCGGATCGTATTCCGCTGTCCGCGGCGCAGTCCCGGATGTGGATCCTCAACCGCTACGACCCCGAGTCCGTGGCCTACAACATCCCGCTCGTGCTGCGCCTGTCCGGCGACCTCGAGACCGCCGCCCTCGGCGCGGCGCTGCGGGACGTCCTGGAGCGTCACGAGGCGCTGAGGACCGTGTATCCCGAGTCGGCCGACGGCCCGTACCAGCGGATCGTTCCCCTGGGCGACCTCGCGGTGGATCTCGAACCGCGCCCGGTGGACGACGGAGACCAGCTGTTCGCACTGCTGACCGCGGAGCTGTCGACCGGATTCGACGTGACGGCGGCGGTACCGCTGCGCAGCAGCATCTTCCGACTGTCACCGGATCAGCATGTCCTCGTCGTGGTGGTGCACCACATCAGCGCGGACGGTGCGTCGATGGGGCCGCTCGCCCGCGACCTGATGCTGGCGTACACCGCACGCGTCGGCCACCAGACCCCGGAGTGGGCACCGCTCGCCGTCCAGTACGCCGACTACAGCGTCTGGCAGCGGCAACTTCTCGGCGCCGAGACGGACGACCGAAGTCTGGCAGCGCGTCAGGCCGCGTACTGGCGTCGGCAGTTGCGCGGCGCCCCGGAGTTGCTCGAACTTCCCACCGACCGGCGACGTCCGGCCGTGGCGTCGCTGCGCGGGGAGGTCGCGACGTTCCGCCTCGACGGCGCACTCGTCGAGCAGGCCACCGCATTCGGACGCAGCCACGGCGCCACCCTGTTCATGGT
>NZ_JBHUSF010000064.1:0-35613 GCF_042673295.1 Rhodococcus sp. NPDC057014 | reverse complement strand
GTCAGTTGTGTATACGTGACAGGCCCTGCACCGATCCGGTGCAGGGCCCCTCTTCTGTCGCGTGGTCAGCGGTTGATCACCGTGTGCGGGTGCGCGTACGGCAACGATTCCGCCGGCAACGGGAACTCGGTGTCCTCGCCGAACGGGGACAATCCGCCCGCACGGGTCGACGACAGTTCGGTCACGGCGTGATCTCCATCGGCGGTTTCGGGCCACCCTGGATCCACGTACTGCTTCTTCGAATTGTTAGCCACGGTGCCATTTTGACAGGAGCATTCGGCGACGTACAGCCCAGGTCTCTAATCTGATAGTCGATGACCGACACCGACGACACCACCGCGAGCACCAACGGCACCGCAGTCTCCCCGCGCGGCGCCGCGACGCTCGCGGACTGGCTGGCCGCGCGCAGCGACGCCGAACTGACGGATCTGCTCCGCAGGCGCCCCGACCTCGCGGTCCCGCCTCCGGCCACGATCGTCGTCCTCGCCGGCCGCGCCGAGCAACGGGCCTCGGTCGCCCGTGCGGCCGACAACCTCACGTCCCTGGACTTCGGTGTCCTCGAACTCCTGGCGCTCGAGCGTGCCGACGAGGTGCCCGTGCCCCGGGCCACCCTGCAGGAGGCGGTGGGGTCGCGGGCGACGAAGAAGACCGTCGACGCCACCCTGGACGGCCTGCGGTCCGTCGGGATCGTCTGGGGCGACAAGACGTCGCTGCGGATCGTTCCCGCGGTCGTGGCCACCATCCCGTGGCGCGTCGGCCGCAGCGCCGAACCCGTCGAGACGCTCGACGAGGCCGGGATCGCGTCGGCGCTGGCGGGACTGCAGACCGCCGAACGGGACATCCTCGAGACCCTGGCGAAGTCGAGTTCGATCGGACGGACCAGGGACGCGGCTCCCGGGACACCCCCCGACCGTCCCGTTCAGCGACTCCTCGCCGCCGGGCTGTTGCGGTGGATCGACGACGAGACCGTCGAATTGCCGTTCCAGGTGCGGCAGGTCCTGCGCGGGGAGGCCGTCTTCGACCCCACCTCGCTGGCCGCGCCCGGCGTGACGGGCCGCAAACACAAGCCCGCCGACATCAACGCCGCCGCCGCCGGTGAGGCTCTCGAGCTGGTTCGCCACTGCGAGGACGTCGTCAAGGCGCTCGGCGAGGCCCCGGCACCGGCGCTGCGGGCGGGTGGTCTCGGGGTCCGGGAACTGCGGCGGATCGCCAAGACGTCCGGCATCGACGAGAACCGGCTGAGCCTGCTCGTCGAACTGTTGTCGGCCGCCGGACTGATCGCCAGCGGCACCCCCGACCCGGCGCCGACGTCCGACACCGGGGAGAACTACTGGGCCCCGACCGCCGCGGTCGACAACTGGCTGACCTCCCCGGTCGCCCGGCGGTGGCATGCACTGGCCGCGGCGTGGCTGGAACTGCCGCGCATGGCGTGGTTCATCGGCATGCGCGACGCCAACGACAAACCGGTCGCCGCGCTGTCCGAGGAGGTGCGCGCGCCGTCCGCGCCGCGGGACCGGCAGGCGATCCTCGGGCTGCTGGCCGAACTCGGCAGCGGGCACTCGGCCGACCCCGCCGAGGTCAGTCGCCTCCTGGCCTGGCGCCGACCCCGCTGGGGGGCCCGGCTCCGGGTCCACGCGGTGGAACGCACCCTCGAGGAGGCCGCGACACTCGGACTCGTCGCCCGCGGCGCACTCAGTTCGCCCGGACGTGCGCTCCTCCACGGCGGCGACGCCGAGGCCGAGATGCACGCATCGCTGCCCGAACCCGTCGACCACGTTCTCGTCCAGGCCGACCTCACCGTCGTCGCCCCGGGACCGCTGACCCCGGACCTACTGGAACAGATCACGCTCGTCGCGGACATCGAGTCCGCCGGTGCGGCGTCGATGTACCGGATCAGCGAGGACAGCGTGCGACGCGCCCTCGACGTCGGGATGACGGCGGCGGAACTGCACAGCCTCTTCGCGACGCGGTCGCGCACCCCCGTCCCGCAGTCGCTGTCGTATCTGATCGACGACGTCGCGCGGCGGCACGGCCGGCTCCGGGCCGGTGTCGCGGCGTCGTTCGTCCGCTGCGAGGATCCGACGCTGCTCGCGGAGGTCCTGGCGTCGCCGGTGGCCGCCGCCCTGGCTTTGCGCGCGCTGGCGCCGACGGTGGCGGTGTCGCAGGCACCGCTGCGGGAAGTGCTGGGCGAACTGCGGGCCGCCGGGTTCGCGCCGGCGGGCGAGGACTCGTCCGGCGCCCTCGTCGACCTGCGCCCGCGCGGCGCCCGCGTCCTGACCCGGCGCAAGGCCCCCGCGAGCCGCACCCCGGCCGTCGCGACCGATGCCCAACTCGACGCGGTCGTCCGGACGTTGCGCGCCGGTGACCTGGCGGCGTCGGCCAAGGGTTCCGGCAGCATCCGGTCCGACGGGTCGCGGGCCAGCAGCGCCGCGACCATCGCCCTCCTCAACGCCGCGGCGCGCGAACGCTCCAGCGTGACGATCGGTTACGTCGACGCGCAGGGTGTGGCGACGCATCGCATCGTCGATCCCGTCAGCGTCGGCGGCGGCCAACTCGACGCCTTCGACCCGGCGAGCGGCGCGGTCCGCCGATTCACCCTGCACCGCATCACGTCGGTCGCCAGGGTCGACTGACCCGTGAGTACTTGTGAACCGCGGGACGTTAACAAGTACTCACAGGTCGGATAACGATTCTGCGCAAACGCCGAGGAATTCCGGGCCGCGCAATACCGTGTTGCTGGTATGTACCTGGCCGGGGACGACTTACCAGGAGGCAGAACCATGGGTGTCACAGCAACGAAGCCGTTACACGGTTGGTTACGAGGCGTCGTCCGGCTGATGATTGCGGTGGTGATCCTGCCTCTCGCGTTCGTCCTCGTCGGCGGCGGGACGGCGTCCGCGGACCCGTACAGCCGGCTGCGCGAACACTGGGTCGACGCACCCGGCGGTGTCGGGCAGATCAAGATCCGCATGTGGCTCGCGAACAACGGCAGCAACAAGGCCCTCTACCTCCTCGACGGCCTCCGCGCGACCAACGACGTCAGCGGCTGGGAACACGAGACCAACGCCGCGTGGCTGTCCGATCACGGGATCACCGTGGTCGAGCCGGTCGGCGGGCAGTCCAGTTTCTACACGGACTGGTACGCGCCCAGCAACACCAACAACCAGCCGTACACGTACAAGTGGGAGTCGTTTCTCACCCAGAATCTGCCCGACTTCCTGGCGAACAATTACGGCATCAGCCGCACCAGCAACGCCATCGCCGGACTGTCGATGGGTGGCAACGCGGCGTTGATCCTCGCTGCCTACCATCGCGACCAGTTCACGTTCGCCGGGTCGATGTCGGGGTATCTGAACCTGTCGGCGCCGGGCATGCGTGAGGCGATCCGCATCGCGATGCTCGACTCCGGTGGCTACAACGCCGACTGCATGTGGGGCCCGCCGTGGGATCCCGCATGGCTGCGGAACGACCCGTTCGTCGCCGCTCCCCTCATGCGCGGGCTGCCGATGTGGATCTCGGCGGGGGCAGGCCTCCCCGGACCGCACGATCAGCCGCAGTCCGCGATCGACGTCTTCAACGTCGGCACCGGCATGGGTCTGGAGGCCATCGCGCTCGCCCAGAACCGGGCGTTCCAGGTGCGGCTCGACACCCTCGGCATCGGTGCGCACTACGACTTCCCGGCGACAGGGACCCACAGCTGGGGCTACTGGCAGGACCAGCTGTGGGCCATGCTCCCGATGATGAAGGCGTCGATCGGCGCATAAGCCTCCGGCCCGTGAGTACTTGTTAACCGCCCGCGGTTAAGAAGTACTCACGGGTGGCGAAGCCGCATAGGCCTCCCAGAGTTCCCGGTAGACGCCGCCCCGGTCCAGCAACTCGTCGTGCGTTCCGACTTCCGCGACCCTGCCGCCGTCGAGGACCACCACCCGGTCGGCTCGCGCCGCGGTGCTCAACCGGTGCGCCACGACGACGGTGGTGCGCCGCCGGGACAGGTTCTCGGTCGCGCGGCGGACCCGGTCCTCCGTGGCCAGGTCGAGTGAGGCGGTGGCCTCGTCCAGCAGCAGGATGTCGGGGTCCACCAGTTCGGCCCGGGCCAGTGCCAGCAGCTGTCGTTGTCCGGCCGACAGGTTGCGCCCGTGTTCCCCGATCGGTTGCAGGTATCCGAGAGCCAGCCCGGACACCATGTCGTGGGCGCCGACGGCCCTGCTGGCGGCCTCGACCTCCACGTCCGTCGCGTCGGGGCGCCCGTAGGCGACGGCGTCGCGGACGGTGGCGCCGAACAGGTGCGGTTCCTGCGGGACGACGCCGAGTCGCTGCCGGAACGACGCGAGGTCCAGGGCGCGGGTGTCGATGCCGTCGACGCGCACCGCCCCCGCGGTGGGGTCGTAGAAGCGGGCGAGCAACTTGAGCACCGTCGACTTTCCCGCGCCGGTCTGACCGACGAGGGCGATCGTCTCGCCCGGCTCGATGTGAAGCTCCACCCCTCGCAGCGCCTCACCCTTGCCGGACTCGTACGCGAAGTGGACGTCGTCGAACACGATGCCGCCGCGGATGCGGTCGAGGACGATCGGTTCGCCGGCCTGCGGTGTGGTGGTCGGAGTCCGCATCAGTCCTCGCAGCCGCTCCAGCCCGATGACCGCCTGCTGGTAGCCGTCGAACACCTGCGAAAGCTGTTGCACGGGAGCGAAGAACAGTTCGACGTACAGCACGAACGCGATCAGTGTTCCGACGGTGAGGGTTCCGGTATGGATCCGCGCGGTCCCCGCCGCGAGCACGAGCCCGGTCGCGACCACGGACAGGAATTCGACGAACGGGAAGTACAGCGCCATGTACCGCTGGGCCCGGAGCCGCGACTCCCGGAAGTCCCATGCCCGCCGGGCGAACTGGGCCGCGTTGTAGTCCTCGCGCCGAAATGCCTGTGTGACGCGGATGTTCGTCACGTTCTCCTGCAGGTAGGCGTTGACGATTCCGACGCGGTCGCGGGCCTCGGCGTACGCGGGCACCGACTTCCGGCGGAACACGACGGTGGCGGCGACGAGGACGGGCACGACGAGTACCAGCACGAGCGCGAGTTCCGCGTCGATCACCAGCAGTGCCACCAACACACCGGAGATGGTGAGCCCGCTGACGACCGCGGTGGCCAGACCTGTCTGCAGGAAGTTGGACAGGCTGTCGACGTCGGTGGTCATGCGGGTCATGATCCGGCCGGCCAGTTCCCGCTCGTAGTACTGCAGACCGAGCCGCTGCAGTTGCGCGAACGTCTTGACCCGCAACGTGTACAGGAGCCGCTCACCGGTACGTCCGGTCACCCGGGTCTGGGCGACGTTGACGGCCCAGTCGAGCAGCACCACGATCACGGTCGCGGCCGCCGCGAGCAGCAGCAGGTCGCGGGCGCCCTGCAGCACTCCGCGATCCACCCCGGTGCGTACGAGGACGGGCACCGCGATCTGCGCGACGGCGTCCAATCCGACCAGCACCAGTCCCGCGACCAGTGGCAGCACGAGGGGCCGCAGCAGTGAGCCGAGCCCGAACGCCGGGTCGGCGGCCCGGGCCTCGTCGGCGGCGACGTCCGGGTCTCCGGTGAGCGGTGGCAGGTCGTCGAGCCGGTCCATCACGTCGGGTCCGGGTGGTGCCGACGACAGGATTCCCCCTGCCGCGCCTCCGCGCGACGGTCCGCTGGCACCGGCCGCCGCGGTCGCGAAAGCCGCTGCGGCCCTGGCGTCGAACACCCCGGACGCCTCGTCGCCGTCCTCCCGGCGCCACAGTTCGGCGGTGACGCCGTCGACGTCCGGCAGCGGCGGCGACGGGTCGGGGGCGGCGACGTCGTCCGCACTCGACAGCAGCGCGCGGAACAGCGGGCACCGTTCGTCGAGTTCGGCGCTCGTCCCCACGTCGACGATGCGGCCGTCCGCCAGCACCGCGATGCGGTCGGCCAGGGCGAGCGTCGACCGGCGGTGCGCGATGATCAGGGTGGTCCGCTCGCGGGTGGCGACGCGCAGTTCGTGATGGACGGCGGCCTCGACCCGGGCGTCGACCGCCGAGGTCGCATCGTCGAGCACCAGGATCCGCGGATCGGGTACCAGTGCCCGGGCGAGGGCGATGCGCTGCCGCTGACCACCCGACAACGTCACCCCCTGCTCCCCCACAACGGTGTCGAGGCCGTCCGGCAGCGCGTCGACGAATTCCTCCGCCTGCACCACGCGCAGTGCGTCACGCACCGTTGCCTCGTCGACGTCCGGCCTGCCGTACGAGACGTTCGCGCGAATGGTCTCGGACATCAGGTAGCTGTCTTCGAAGACGACGCCGAGCGCGGAGCGCAGCGATTCGAGCGACAGCCTGCGGGTGTCGATCCCCCCGACGGTGACCGCACCCGCATCGGCGTCGTAGAGCCGCGGAACGAGCATGGCCAGAGTCGATTTGCCCGATCCGGCGGCACCGACCACTGCCACGGTCTCGCCGGGGGCGATTCGCAGCGACAGCCCGTCGAGCAGCCGGTTCGACGGGTCGTAGCCGAAAGCCACGTCGTCGAATTCCACCGCGAGAGGCCCGTCCGGCAGGACCATGGCGTCGGGTGCGGTGGTCACGGCCGGCGCGTTGTCGATCACCTCACGGACACGTTCGACGCTCGCGCGCCCCTGCTGGCTCACGGTCAGCAGGGTGGCGAGTTGACGGACGGGCGAGGCGAACGCCGCCAGGTACGTGGTGAAGGCGACGAACGTGCCCAGCGACAGTGTGCCGTGCAGCGCCAGCCACCCGCCGAGGGCCAGCACGAGGGCCTGCCCGAGCATCGGGACCGCCTGCAGTGCCGGGTTGTACCGGCTGGTGAGCCGTGCGACGCGCAGCCGGGACCGGAACAGCTCGCCTGCCCGCTTCTCGAGGTCTTCGAGTTCGCGGTGCTCCTGGCCGAATCCCTTGACGACGCGCACCCCGGTGACGGCGGCTTCCACTCCGCCCGCCACGACGGCCGCCTGTTCCTGCGCGTGCCAGTTGGCGGGGAACAGGTCGACGCGGCTGCGCAGGGAGATGAACCACAGCGCGGGCAGCACGGCGAGGGCGACGAGGGTGAGGATCGGCGACAGCACGGCCATCACGGCCAGTGAGATCACGAACATCAGCAGGTTCCCCGCCATGTGCGGCAGCAACTGCAGCAGCATCTGGATCAGCGTGATGTCCGAGATCGACCGGCTCACCACCTGTCCCGTCTGCAGACCGTCCTGTTTGACGCCGTCCAGCCGCAGCAGGGATCGGAAGGCGTCGCCCCGCAGGTCGTACTGCACGCCGAGGGACAGCTGCCCGGAGCGGTACCGCCGCGTGTAGGCGGCGGCGAAGCGGATGGCCGCGAGGGCGACGAGCACCGCGATCCACGGCGCCAGCGCATGATTCGTGTCGACCGCGGCGTTGTCGATCACGTGCCGGACGGCCAGCGGGATGGTGGCGGTGGCCGCGGCCGCCACCGCCGCTGCGCCGTACGCGAGAACGAGATTGCGGCGCTGGCGCAGACAGTAACCGAACAGATACCGCAGCCAGCCGGTGTTCTCCGGAGCTTCCGTCGTCACTGCGCAGACACCAGCGTGGAATCCTTCTCGACCGCAAACTGATTCGCGGGCCGCGGCAGACCGTAGTGCCCCCGCAGCGTGGTCTCGGTGTAGTCGGTGCGGAACAGTCCGCGTTCCTGCAGGATCGGGACCACGGAGTCGACGAACTTCTCCAGCCCGGACGGCAGGACGGCGGGCATGATGTTGAACCCGTCGGCGGCGCCGTTGCGGAACCAGTGCTCGATCGTGTCGGCCACCTGGACCGGAGTGCCCGCGAACGTGCGGTGACCGCGACCGCCACCGAGCCGCCCGATCAGCTGCCGGACGGTGAGCTTCTCCCGGCGGGCGAGGTCCACGATCAGCGTGTACCGGCTCTTCGCGCCCTCGATCTCGTCCTCGGACGGCAGGTCGTCGGGCAGTTCCTCGTCGAGCGGGAGTTGCTCGGGTTCGAGATTGAACCGCTGCGCCAACTGCTTCCGGGCGTATTCCGGCGAGATCAGCCGCTCCAGTTCGGCCTCGAGTTCGCGGGCCTCCTCCTCGGTGTCCGCGATGACCGGCACGATGCCGGGCAGGATCAGCACCTGTTCCGGGTCCCTTCCCACTGCCGCGACGCGGTCCTTGACGTCCGCGTAGAACGCCTTCCCCTCGTCCAGGGTGGGCTGGGCGGTGAAGATGGCCTCCGAGTAGCGGGCGGCGAAATCCTTTCCGTCCTCTGACGATCCCGCCTGCACGAGCAACGGGTATCCCTGCGGCGACCGCGGCACGTTGAGCGGTCCCCGCACCTTTAAGAACCGGCCCTCGTGTTCGATGACGTGGACCTTGGCGGAGTCGGCGTGGATCGCGACGTCCTTGTCCGCGACGATGGCGTCGTCCTCCCAGCTGTCCCACAACTTGGTGGACACCTCGACGAATTCCGCGGCCCGCTCGTAGCGACTGCGGTGGGCGGGGGTGTCGTCGAGCCCGAAGTTCTGCGCCGCGTCGGCGCCGGCGGTGGTGACGATGTTCCAGCCGGCGCGGCCGCTGCTGACGAAGTCGAGGGACGCGAACCGCCGCGCCAGGTTGTACGGCTCGTTGTAACTGGTCGACGCGGTCGCGATCAGGCCGATCTTCTCGGTGGCCGCGGAGATCGCGGTGAGGATGATGGTCGGCTCCAGCTTGCCGCTCGGCCTGCGTTCCGGGTTGCTGAACAGCACCGGGCTGTCGGCGAGGAACACCGAGTCGAACTTTCCGCGTTCGGCGGTCTGCGCCAGCGAGATGTAGTGCTTGATGTCGAGGTTGGCGTTCGGGTCGCTCTCGGGCAGGCGCCAGGCTGCCTCGTGGTGTCCGATCGCCATCAGGAATGCGTTGAGATGCAGCCGGCGCTGGGGTGACGAACTCATGGTGTAACTCCTCACTGTGCCGCTACCTCGACGCCGAGGGCGCCGAGCAGCGTATTGCGAAACTCGTGGAACCTGCTGTCGCCGAGCGCTCTCGGCCTCGGAATGTCGACGATCTCGTCGACGACGATCTGCCCGCGGTCGAGGACGAGCACCCGGTCGGCGAGCGCGATCGCCTCGTCGACGTCGTGGGTGACGAGCAGGACGGTGGGGCGGTGGCGGCGGATCAATTCCTGCAGCAGCGCGTGCATCTTGATCCGGGTCAGCGCGTCGAGGGCGCCGAACGGCTCGTCGGCGAGGAACAACTGGGGCTCGCGGACCAGCGCCCGCGCCAGCGCCACCCGCTGCTGTTCACCGCCGGACAATTCACTGGGCCATGCCTTCTCACGGCCGGCCAGCCCCACCTCCGCGAGAGCGGAGGCACCCCTGCTCGTGCCGGCGCGGCCCAGCCCGAGCGTCACGTTGTCGAGCACCCGCAGCCACGGCAGCAGCCGTGAGTCCTGAAACGCCACCGACACTTCCGCGGGCACGGTGAGCGTTCCGCCGCGGCCCTCGACGTCGTAGTCGAGGCCCGCGAGCGCGCGCAGCAGCGTGCTCTTGCCGGACCCGCTCTTGCCGAGCAGCGCCACGAACTGGCCTTCGGGGATGTCGAGGTCCAGGTGGTCGAGCACGGTCTTGTCCCCGAATCCACGGACGAGGGATCGCACCTGCACGGCGGGTTCTATCCTGCGAGTGTCTTGCGCCATGACAGCGAACGCCTTTCGATGTAGCGGAGGACGGCGTCGGACAGCAGACCGAAGATGCCGTAGACGGCGAGCCCCACGAGAATCACGTCGGACTGTCCGTAGTTCTGCGCGTTGTACATCATCTTCCCCAGACCGGTCACCGCGTTGATCCCCTCGACGACGATGAGGGTGAGCCAGGCACCGGTCACAGAGAGACGCAGTCCGAGAAAGAATCCCGGCATCGCACCCGGCAGCACCACCTTGCGGATGAACGTGGCGCGCGACAGCCCGAGGACCTCGGCGAGTTCGACGTACCGGTTGTCGATCGACGTCAGCGAGTTGTGTGTCTGGATGTACATGTGGACGACGACGCCGAGCGCGATGATCACGATCTTGAACGTCTCGCCGATGCCGAGCCAGAGGATCAGCAGCGGGATCAGGCCGAGCGTCGGAATGGCCCGTTTGAGCTGGATCGGCCCGTCGATCAGGGCGTCACCGGAACGCGTCAGTCCGGCGGCGACGGCCAGCGCCGTCCCGATCACCACGCCGAACGCGAACCCGACGGCGGCGCGGCTCAACGACGCGGCGATGTGCTCCTGCAGGATGCCGGTGGAGATCAGCTCGACGGCCGTGGTCACCACCGTCCACGGCGCGGACAGCTTCCGCGGGTCGATGAGGCCCGCCAGACTGCCCACCGCCCACACCGCGAGGAGGAGCAGCACCCCGGCCAGCCGGGAGAACGGGAAACCTTTGCGCAGGCCCAGTCGCCGGATCGGCCGCTCGGCGGCGCCGGACCCGCTTGCACCGGCGGCGGTCGTGCGCGCCGGTACGGCTGCGGGCGCGGAGAGAATACTGGTCATCGCTGCACACCGCCTCGGTACTCGGCCGGCACGGCGTCGGCGGCGATGTTCTCGAATCGGCGGTCGAACAGCTCGTTGGCGTCGAACTCACTGAAGTAGCCGGCGTCGGAGAGCAATTGGACGGTGTCCTGCGTCCACTCGACGGCCGCGTCCCAGTTGACCGGGTACGACGGCCGCTGCCCGACCGACGCGACGATGCGCTTGCCGTCCTCGGCCGACACCTGTTCGCTCTCCACGTAGTACTTCTGGATCCACGCGTCCTGGTTCTCCCACGCCCAGATCTCCCCGCGCGCCCAGAACGGAATGAACGCCTTGATCGCCGCAGCCTTGGCCGGATCCTGCAGGACCTCCACCGGTGCCCAGAGCACGGTGAGCGCGTCCACGGCGTCGGTCTGCAACGCCTTCGCTCCGTCCGGACCGTACTGGTTCAGGTACTTCGTCACCGTCGGCTCCGACAGCGGCGCGACGTCCACCTGCTTCGACTGCAGCGCGGTGAGGAACTGCGGGCTGGGCAATTCGACGAGCTGGACGTCTTTCGTGGTCAGGCCCTGCGCCTTCAGCGTTCGCAGGATCACCACACCCTGCGCCTGGCCGGGCGAGAACGCGATCTTCTTGCCCCGCAGGTCCGGCAGTGCCGCGATGTCCGTGCCGGGGGCGGTGGCCAGCACGTACTGCGGCTGTTCCTTCTCCCGGACCGCGACGATCTTCGCGTCGAGCCCCGTGGCGTGCGCCTGGATCGGCGGGATCGCGGCGTTGGTGGCCAGGTCGACCGCGTTGCCGCGGAAGGCCTGGATCACGTCGGGTCCGGCACTGACGTCCGGCCAGTCCGACACGGTGAACGGGAGATCGGCGATCTGGTCGGTCGCCTCGAGCTGCAACCGGGTGGTCTTGATCGACACACTGAGCGAGGTTCCCTCCGGAACCTGATCGGGCACAGCATCATCGAGCGCGAGCCCGCCGGAGGAACCGGAGGAGCAGGACGCGAGCCCGAGCGCCACGACGCCGGCGAAGGCGGCGCGCGTGAGGCGCCGGTACCCGGAGGAAGACACGAGTGAACTGGACATGATTGATCCTTCGAAGGATGTGGTCTCCGGTCGGGCACCCCGGACGCAGAACGTCGGGTGCCACGCAGGAGCGAGAAAGGAAGAACGGAACGATGTTTCGGCAGACGTCAGGCCGGAGACGTCAGACGCGACCCGGTCGCGTGCGGCGACAACAGGACCCGGAGCGACACGAGGTGGTACGCACGCTGTCCGCCGTAGAGGTGTTCACACCAATATCCTTGCGATCCAGCGTAATCCCCGTCAACATTGCTTCCCACCGAATTAACTCCGATGCTGTGATACACGTCACGAAATTCCGGCCAGCGGCCGCACGAAGCTGGTGAGCGGCGCCCGGTAGAGCTCCGCGAGGATCACGGAACCGGCCGACACCGGCAGTGCCCGCCCCGGAAAACTGGTGGACAACACGGACCACGACGGATCGTCACACGTCGCCGACGACTCCGCGACCGCGCGCCGGACCGTGTCCAGACATCCGGGAATCCCGCTCACGCTCTGGTCGCAGACGATGAGGACCTCCGGATTGAACAGATCCAGCAGGCGCGCCGCCACCACCCCGACACCGTGCGCGCGTTCCGTGAACAGTGCCAGCGCCTCCGGGTGCCGGCTACGGCCCGCGTCGAGGAGGTCGCGGAAGATCGGCCGCTCGATGATGCCCAGCTCCATCGCCCTGCGCACCAGCACCCGATCCGACAGGGTGGCCTGCACACATCCGGTGCGCCCGCACGCACACTCCTCGACACTGTTCTCGACGGGCACGTGCGCCACCGCCCCCGCCGCCGCGCGGGGGCCGTGGTGGACCACGCCGCCGGTCGCGAACGCGGCGTCCACCACGTTCCCGACGAAGAGTTGCACCACGCTCTCGCGCGCCCTCGGCTCCCCGAACAACACCTCCGCGTCGATGAGAGCGCGCGCGTGCGAATCCATCCGGACGTCGAGACCCGTGCGGTGCTCGAGGTCCGCGCGGACCGGGTACCCGTTCCATCCCGGGATCGGATGCTCGCGCACCACACCCGATTCGGAGTCGATCCAGCCGCCCGCCGCGAAACCGACACCGATCGGAATCGAAGGCTCACCGTGCTGGACGGCCAGCGCCTCCAGCGTCGTCACGGCGTTCCGCAGGATCTCGGCCGGTCCCAGCCCGTAGTGCGGATCGCGGGACCGTGCCAGCACCTGCCCGCGCAGGTCGAGCAGCGCCGTGGTCACGTGCGTGATGGCCAGATGGATGCCGTACACGACGTACCGGGTGTCGTCGACGTCCACCGGCACGTGTGGCCGTCCCAGTCCGGTGGGACCGGCGATCTCCGGCAGTTCCCGCAGCAGGCCGTGCTCGACGAGCTGCGCACTGGCCGTGGTCACCGTCGCGGGTGAGAGCCCGGTGACGCGGGCGATGGTGCTGCGTGCGATCGGCCCGTTGTCGAGGACCGTGCGCAGCACCGTGCCCGCGCTGGCGCCGGAACGTCCGGCGCCGCGCCGGGTGACGGGCTGCGTTCGCGCCATCGTTCCCCCTTCGCCGCGCGCAGTGATGTGGCCTGACCTCGAACGCTAGCGAAGGGGAACGTGCAGTTCAACGGACTCGATTCCCGTGAATTTAACTCCCTGTGAGTACTTGTCGACGTCCCGCGGTCAACAAGTACTCACGGGGCGCTAGCCACCCAGATTGACCTCGATGCAGTACGTGCGCTGGGGTTCGGAGAAGGCGATGGGGAAGGCGCTGTCGAACTCGTTGCACAGGGTTTCGTCGTCCTGGCCGTCCGCGCGTCTGACGACCTTGACGGTCTGCATGTCGGAGCAGTCGGACGGCACGATCCGGCCGTCGTCCTCCAGCAGGTAGCAGGAGTCCTCGATCATGTTCGGGACGAGGCACAGCGTGGTCTGCACGTCCTTGTCCTCGCCCACCAGGGTGTAGGAGAAGTAGTCCTCCCCGCACTGGACGTCGCCGTCGTTCTTCTGCGCCACCTCGTACGTGGCCTCGCTGTCGGAGCAGTCCCGTTTCTCGTGCGAGGTGTCGGCCGCGGTGGTCGACGCGGACTCGAAAAACAGGCAGTCGCCGACGTCGAGGGCGTTCTCGTCGGCGCTCTTCACCGCGTACACGCCGAACGCGGCGACGGCGGCGAGGATCACGACGGCGAGGACGCCGAGAGTGATGAACAACCCTTTCCGCGACTTCTTCGGCTGCGGGGGGTACTGACCGGGCGGGTACTGGCCGGGCTGCTGCCCGTATCCGCCCGGCGGATACTGACCGGGTTGCTGGGCGTACTGCCCCTGCTGGTACGGCTGCTGCGGGTACTGACCCTGCTGGTACGGCTGCTGCGGCCCACCCTGTGGGTACGGTTGCTGCGGGTTGTTCGGCGGTTCGCCGGGGACGCTCGGATCGGGGCGGTTCGGGTCGTCGGGGGGCTGGGTCATCGCGAGCCTCGTCTCTGGGTCGATCCATCCGGCTGCCCCTCAATTTAGGCCCCGACCGCCCCGGATGTGCAGGTATCGGCCCTGCCGGGGGCCGCGACGTGGCGCACCGCCGCCCGGATCAGGACAATGGACAGGCTGGCTACATCCGGCACCGCAATTTTCGAGGAGGCTTCCGTGACCGACGGACCGTTGATCGTCCAATCCGACAAGACCCTGCTGTTGGAGGTCGATCACGAACGCGCGAACGACGCCCGCCAGGCGATCGCGCCGTTCGCGGAACTCGAGCGCGCGCCCGAACACGTCCACACGTACCGCATCACCCCGCTGGCGCTGTGGAACGCGCGCGCCGCAGGACACGACGCCGAGCAGGTGGTCGATGCCCTCGTCAACTACTCCCGGTACGCGGTGCCGCAGCCGCTGCTGGTCGACATCGTCGACACGATGGCCCGGTACGGGCGCCTGCAGCTGGTGAAGAATCCCGCCCACGGTTTGACGCTGGTCAGCCTGGACCGCGCGGTCCTCACCGAGGTGACCCGGCACAAGAAGATCGCCCCGATGCTCGGTGCCCGCGTCGACGACGACACGGTGGTAGTCCACCCGAGCGAGCGCGGCCGCCTCAAGCAGATGCTGCTCAAGGTCGGCTGGCCGGCGGAGGACCTCGCCGGGTACGTCGACGGCGAGGCGCACGCCATCGATCTGGACTTCGACGGCACCTCCCCCGGGTCCGCGGACGGCCAGTGGCACCTGCGCGACTATCAGGAGATGGCTGCCGATTCGTTCTGGGCCGGCGGGTCCGGCGTCGTCGTCCTGCCCTGTGGTGCAGGCAAGACGATGGTCGGTGCGGCGGCGATGGCCAAGGCGAAGGCCACCACGCTGATCCTGGTGACGAACACGGTCGCGGGACGGCAGTGGAAGCGTGAGCTGATCGCGCGCACGTCGCTCACCGAGGAGGAGATCGGCGAGTACTCCGGCGAGCGCAAGGAGATCCGCCCGGTCACGATCGCCACATACCAGGTGATCACCCGGCGCACGAAGGGCGAGTACAAGCATCTGGAACTGTTCGATTCCCGCGACTGGGGTCTCGTGATCTACGACGAGGTGCACCTGCTGCCCGCCCCGGTGTTCCGCATGACCGCCGACCTGCAGTCCCGCCGGCGCCTCGGCCTCACCGCCACCCTGGTGCGCGAGGACGGCCGCGAGGGCGACGTGTTCTCGCTGATCGGACCGAAGCGGTACGACGCGCCGTGGAAGGACATCGAGGCGCAGGGGTGGATCGCTCCGGCCGACTGCGTCGAGGTGCGGGTGACGCTGACGGACGCCGAACGCATGGCGTACGCCGTCGCCGAACCCGACGAGCGGTACAAGCTGTGCTCCACCGCGCACACCAAGATCGCGGTGGTGAAGTCGATCCTGGAACGGCACACCGACGCACCGACGTTGATCATCGGCGCGTACCTCGACCAGCTCGACGAACTGGGTGAGGCGTTGAACGCCCCGGTCATCAAGGGGTCGACCAAGAACAAGGAGCGGGAGGAGCTGTTCGACCGTTTCCGGGCGGGTGAAATCCAGACGCTGGTTGTCAGCAAGGTCGCGAACTTCTCGATCGACCTGCCGGAAGCGTCTGTCGCCGTGCAGGTTTCGGGTACGTTCGGGTCCCGTCAGGAGGAGGCTCAGCGGCTGGGCCGCCTGCTGCGGCCGAAGCACGACGGCGGCCAGGCCCACTTCTACTCGGTGGTGGCGCGGGACACGCTCGACGCCGAGTACGCCGCGCACCGGCAGCGGTTCCTCGCCGAGCAGGGTTACGCGTACCGGATCACCGACGCCGACGACCTGCTGGGCCCGGCCATCGGGTAGCCGCCTGCCGCCGGAGCGGGCGCTCTAAGCTGGGGCCGTGCGACATTTCGAGTTCACCGTCGACCGGCCCTACGCGAAGTCCGTCAACCAGACGTTCGCCGACATGCGACGCCTGCAGGTGTCTGCGATCGTGGTGGCGTTGCTGTTCGCGGCCGCGGCTGTCGGTCTGATTCTGCTCGCCCATCCCTGGTCGATCATCCTCGGTGCCGTCGTGGCGATCGCCGCGCTGACGTCCGTGTGGGTGGCGTTCTGGGTGCCGAAGAAGGTCGGCAGCATCGAGGACCTGTACGCGAAGAGTCCGCTGGTGCCTGCCGTCGTCTCGGAGGTCCATCCCCGCGCGCTGACCCTGCTGTCGCTGATCGACGTCGCGAAGCCGTCCGCGGGCCGCCCGTCGTACGCGCTCGTCACCCGCAACGTTCCGATCCGCACCGGCCAGAAGCAGCGGGTGGGTGACCGGGTGCCGTCCGTCGCACTGCTGAACGACCGCAGCACCCACAGCACGTCCGACACCTGGGAGATGGTCAGCCCGATGCCGATCGCGTGGGGCACCCGCGACGCGGCCGTGCGGTCCCGCGCGGAGGACGCGATCGATCAGGTCGAGTGGGAGTTCCTGCAGAGCCGGATCGCCGAGTCGGAGCAGATCCGCACCAGCCCCGACCAGCGGGTCGCGGTGGCCGAGCACGACCTTCCGGAGGGTCTGCGCTGACGAGCCGCTAGCCGGGCCAGTCCCCCGCCGGTTCCCGCGGGTCGCCGGCCAGCAGGGCGGCAGCCCACGAATCGCGCCGGACGCCGCGCTGCACCAGCCCGGCGCGCTGGACGCCCTCGAACCGGAAGCCCACCCGGCGAGCGACTGCCGCCGAATCCCGGTTGCCGACGAACGCGCGCCATTCGATGCGTTCGAGGCCCATCCCGTCCGGCCGAAACGCGAAATCGCACACCAGGTTCACGGCGGTCGTCATCAGTCCCCGCGAGCGGGCGGACGGTGCCAGCCAGTACCCGATCTCCGCTGCCGTCATGTCCCGCGCCATCAGGCCGATCATCCCCAGCACCGGGCCGTTCTCGCGTTCCCGCAGCGCCCAGGTGGGACTGCGGTCGGCCCAGCCGGTCGGCACCGTCTGCCGCACGAATTGCTCGGCGTCCGAGCGCGAGTACGGGTCGGGCATCGTCGTCCATTCGGCGATCGACGCCTCGCCGCACGCGGCGCAGATCGCGTCGATGTCGGAGACGACCGGCGGGCTCAGCCACAGTGTGTCGGCGGCGAGGGTGACGACGAACATGCCCGCCACTCTATGCCCGGGGAACCGGCCGCCAGCACGTCCGGCCGGAGGGCCGGCCGTCATTGCAGCGCCGGCAGGACCTCCTTCTCGAACAGTTCGATGCCCGAGGTGTCGTAGGCGGCTTCGGGGAAGTAGAAGATGCCGTAGGACATGCCGAGTTCCTTCAGCGCCGACAGTTTCTCGACGATCTGTTCCGGCGTTCCCACGCCGGGCATGCCCCGGAACGCTCCGAGCGCGCCCTCGGCGGCATCGGCGCCGACGTGGGGGGTGAGCCGGTCCTTCAGGGTGAGCAACCGCTGCTCGACCTCCGCCTCGGTGGTGCCGATGGCGACGTTGTAGTTGGCCGAGCGGGTGATGGCGTCGAAGTCGGTGCCGACGGTGTCGCAGTGCTTCCGCAGGATCTCGGACTTCTGCGCGAATCCGTCGGGTGTGCCGTCGAAGTTGGTGTACTGCGCGTACTTTGCCGCGATCTTCAGCGTCACCTTCTCGCCGCCGCCCGCGATCCACAGCGGAATGCCGCCGTCCTGCAGCGGAAGTGGGCGGACGATGGCGCCGTCGACCTGGTAGTGCTTGCCTTCGAGGGTCGCGGTTCCGTTGGTCCAGGCCTGGCGCATGATCTGCACGCCCTCGTCGAGGCGGCCGAGACGCGTACCGGCGGAAGGGAATCCGTAACCGTATGCCTGCCATTCGTGCTCGTACCAGCCGCCGCCGATGCCCATCTCGATGCGTCCGCCGGAGATGAGGTCGGCGGTGGCGGCGACCTTGGCGAGGTAGGCGGGGTTGCGGTAGCTCATCGCCGTACACATCTGGCCGAGACGCACCCGCGACGTGACGGCCGCGAACGCGGACATGAGGGTCCACGCCTCGTGCGTGGCCTCCTCGGTCGGTGCCGGGACGGTGTGGAAGTGGTCGTAGACCCACAGCGAATCCCAGGACGAACCCTGGTCGGCGCGCAACGCGAAGTCGCGCATCACCGACCATTGATCCGCGGGATCGATTCCGACGAGATCCAGACGCCAACCTTGAGGAACGAACAATCCGAAGCGCATGAAACGAATGTACCTATGCTTCCTGTTTTTCGAGCGGTGAGGAATCCGGCTCCGCCGCGGGCGGCGGTGGCCAGGGGGAATAGATCGGGATGAACCGGAACAGGAGTCCGGCGCCGAGCAGTGCCGCTCCCCCGATCGCGGCGACGGCGGCGCCGAGCGGGACCACCGCGGCGAGCGCGCCGACCCCGAACGGTCCGGCGAACATGCCGGTGTCGTGGGTGAGCCGCCACGCTGCGAGGAATTCGGCGCGCGTGGCCGGTGGGGCGATGTCGGCGCCGAGCGTCATGATGACGCCGTTGCCGAGGCCGTTGCCGATTCCCATCACGACGGCGACGGCCCCGATGGACCACAGGTCGTGCGAGAACGGCAACGCCAGGTAGGACGCGCCGATCACCAGCAGCGACGGTACCGCGATGAACCTGCGGCCGTACCGGTCCATGAAATGTCCGGCCGGATACGAGCACAGCAGGTCGACGGCGGCACCGACACCGAAGACGAGGCTGACCTGGGCGGCGTCGAGTCCGAGGTGGGCGGCCCACAGTGGGAGCACCGCCTCCCGGGAGGCGCGGGCCGCGCCCATCAGGAGCGATCCGGCGCCCAGTGTGGCCAGCAGTTTCCGGTGCCGACGCAGGATCGACGGCAGCGTCGCGTGTCCGCCCACGGCGGCCGGGCCGCGGCGCGGCGGGTCGGGGACCCGCGACATCAGCCACCCGGACAGCACGACGCCGACGAACTGCACCATGAACCCGCCGCGCGCGCCGACCGCCAGGATCACGGCGGCACCGAGCAGCGGGCCCACGAAGAAGCCGAGCCGCCACATCGCCGCGAACGACGACATCGCCCGGGCCCGCAGCCCGATCGGCACGGCATCGGCCAGATAACTCTGGCGGGCCAGCCCCCACACGGCGTTCGCGAGTCCGGTCAGCAGTGCGCCGACACCGAGCATCCAGGGTGACTGCGCGAGGAGACAGACCAGCACACCGGTGGCGCCGACGGCACTGCCGCCGATGATGGACCGCCGCTCCCCGAACCTCGCAACGATCCGGCCCGCGGGCAGGTCGCCGAGGACGGCGCCGAGCCCGACGACCGCGACGATCAGCCCGGACACGGCCACCGACGCACCCAGTTCGCGGGCCGTCAGTGCCATGACCGGGGCTGCGGCGCCCTGTCCGATGCCGAAGATCGCGGCGGGGACGAAGACGGTGGTGACGAGAGGCTTCAGACCGCCGCTCATGCGCTCGCTTCGTCGACCGCGCCCGCGAACCGGTTGTCGACGTCCGCGAGTCCGTAGTGACCACGCAGGGTGGTCGCCGTGTACTCGGTGCGGAACAGTCCCCGCTGCTGCAGGATCGGGACGACCCGGTCGACGAAGTCGTCGAGTCCGCCGGGCAGGTACGGCGGCATGATGTTGAACCCGTCGGCCGCGCCCTGTTCGAACCACGTCTGCAGTTCGTCCGCCACCTGTTCCGGGGTGCCGGCGAACGTGCGGTGCCCGCGTCCGCCGCCGAGCAGCCCGATCAGCTGCCGGACGGTGAGCGATCCGTCCGCCGCGAGATCCTTCACCAGCTGGTACCGGCTCTTGTTGCCCTGGATCTCGTCGAGCGGCGGAAGCGGCGGCAGCGGCGCGTCGAGGGAATGCTTCGTGAGATCGACCCCGAGCATCGTCGACAGTTGCCGCAGCGAGTACTCGGGCGAGATCAGATCGGTGAACGACTGCTCGAGCGCCTTCGCCTCCTCTTCGGTGTCGGCGATGAACGGCACGATGCCGGGCAGCACCTTCAGGTCGCCGGCAGTGCGGCCGTGCTTCACGACCCGCGCCTTGAGATCGCGGTAGAACTCCTGCCCCTGCTCGAGGGTGCGCTGCGCGGTGAACACCGCCTCGGCGTACCGCGCCGCGAACTCCTTGCCGCTCTCGGACGATCCGGCCTGCACCAGCAGCGGCCGCCCCTGGGCGGATCTCGGCGAGTTGAGCGGGCCCTTGATCCGGAACCGCGGTCCGTCGTGGTCGACGGTGTGGACCTTGTCGGGGTCGGCGAACACGCCGGTCTCGGGGTCCAGCACCACCGCGCCGTCCTCCCAGCTGTCCCACAGGGCCAGCGTGACGTCGACGAATTCCTCTGCGCGCTCGTATCGTCCGCTGTGCGCGGGGATGCCGTCGACACCGAAGTTGGCGGCCTCGTCAGCGCCGGCCGACGTCACGATGTTCCACCCGGCCCGGCCGCTGCTGATGTGGTCGAGCGACGTGAACTTGCGGGCCAGGGTGTACGGGTCGGAGTAGCTCGTGGACGCCGTGGCGATCAGCCCGACGTGTTCGGTGGCGACGGCGATCGCCGAGAGCAGCGTGACGGGTTCGAAGATCGCCTGCGTGTTGTGCTTGATCCGCGGTCCGACGGCGAGACCGTCGGCGAAGAACACCGAATCGAGCTTGCCGCGCTCCGCGATCCGGCCGAGTTCCTGGAAGTGCGCGACGTCCAGAACGCGGTGCGCCTCGGTGCGGGGGTGGCGCCACGCCGCCTCGTGATGTCCCACGCCCATGAGAAACGCGTTGAGGTGGAACTGGGAATCCTGTGACATGTAGTTTTTCTTTTCCGGTAAGGACTAGACCCGCCAGCGGGACAGCCTGCGTTCGATCAGTACGAGAACGGCGTTGATCGTCAGGCCGAGAACCGAGATGGCGACGATGCCCGCGTACATGTTGGGGATCTGGAAGTTGAACTGGGAGGCCGTGATCAGGTAGCCGAGCCCCGCCTTGGCCCCGACCATCTCGGCGGCGATCAGCACGAGGATCGACGACGCGGCGGCCATGCGGATGCCGGTGAAGATGGTGGGAACGGCAGCGGGCAGGACCACCTTCTGGAACAGGCGCACCGGCGAGAGTCCCAGCGAGGACGCCGACTTGATCAGCAGCGGGTCGACGGTGCGGACACCGGAGATCGTGTTCAGCAGGATCGGGAAGGTGCACGCGTAGATCACCAGGGCGATCTTGGACTCCTCGCCGATGCCGAGGATCAGGATGAACACGGGGAGCAGCGCCAGCGCCGCCGTGTTGCGGAACAGCTCCAGGATCGGGTTCAGGAAGTCCGACACGGGCCGGTACCAGGCGATGGCGATGCCCAGCGGGATCGCGATCACGACGGCCACGAAGAAGCCGATCAGCGCGCGGGAGAGGCTGGCGGACACGTGCTGCCACAGCTCACCGCTCTGGAGCAGGTCGAAGAACGCCTCGATCACCGTGCTGAACGGGGGCAGGAACACCTCGTCGACGAGACCGACGCGGGGAGCGATCTCCCACAGCGCCAGGAACGCGACGATCGCGATGGACGGCTTCAGGATCCGCCACGCGAGCGGACGCAGCGCCGCGCCGGCCCGCTGGACGGCACCCGGCTCGGGCGGGGTGGAAGCGGGCGTCGGAGCCGCGGTCCGGGTCGGATCGGCGGCGACGGGAACTTCCGGTGTCGCGAGTGCGCTAGACATGTGCTTCCTCCTTCTCGATTACCTGTGCACGCTCCACTTCGCCGTGCAGCAGCGTCCAGATGCGGTGTCGGTAGTGCCGGAACTGCTCGTTGGACCGGACGTCCTCGCCGCTGCGGTCGATGTCGATGTCCACGAACGTCTTCACCCGGCCGGGGCGTGACGTCAGGACGGCGACCCGCTGCCCGAGGTAGATGGCCTCGTCGATGCCGTGGGTGATGAACAGGATGGTCTTGCCGGTCGCCTTCCAGATGCGGAGCAGTTCGTCCTGCAGCGACTCGCGGGTCTGCGCGTCGAGCGCGGCGAACGGCTCGTCCATCAGCAGCACCTCGGGGTCGAACGCCAGGCTGCGGGCGATCGCGACGCGCTGCTTCATGCCACCCGACAACTCGTGCGGGTAGCGGTCGCCGAACCCCTTCAGGCCGACGAGTTCGAGGTAGTGCTCGGCGAGTTCGCGCCGTTCCTTCTTGGGCAGTCCCTTTGCCTCGAGTCCGAACTCGATGTTGTGCCGTGCCGTCCGCCACGGCAGGAGCGCGTACTGCTGGAAGACGATGCCGCGGTCGAGACCCGGCCCGGTCACGGGCTGCCCGTCGAGTAGGATCCGGCCCGAGGTGGGGGTGCTGAGCCCGCCGAGCAGGTCGAGCAGCGTGGACTTTCCGCAACCGCTCGGCCCGACGAGGACGAGGAATTCGCCGTCCGCGAGATCGATGTCGATGTCTTCGATCGCGGTGAACTTGTCCTTCGACCCACGCACGTCGAATTGCTTGGTGACGTGCTCGAGGCGGAGCTTGGGCGTCTGAACCCGGTCGGGATTCGAGGCGGTGGTGCTCATTTCTGTCCTTCCAGTACTTCTCCGTCGGGCCCGCTCTCGGCGGGGAACGTGCCGTTGGCGTACGGGTTGAATTCGTTGGTGTACAGGTCGGTCGCGGTCAGCTTGCCCTCGTCGAGCTCACCGTTCCGGACGAGCCAGTCGATCCAGGTCTGCAGCTCCTTCTCCTGGATCACGGCCCCGGCGATGGGAATTCCGGAGCTGCGCCAGTAGTCGATGGCCTCGTCGCTCTCGTTGCGGCCACGCTTGTCGATGATGTTCTTCAGCCGTGCGACCACCTCCTCGCGCGGGGTCACCTGGGTCCAGCGGATGGCCCGGGCAGTGCCCTGCACGAAGTCCGCGACGGCGTCCTCGTTCTTCGCCAGGAAGTCGTCCCGCACCACGTACGTGCCGTAGCTGAATGCGCCGAACAGGTCCCGGTCCGTGAACAGCGGCCGGATTCCTCCACGCTCCTGGGCTGTTTCACGGTAGATGCCGTTGATCGCGGCCACGTCGATCTGGCCTTCGCGCAGCGCCTGTTCGTTGTTCACCGGCGGAACGACGATCAGCTCCACCTGCTGGATCTCGTCCGGGGTCAGGCCCTGCTGGGCCAGCCACTCCCGGACGAGGAACTCGTGGTGCGCGCCGAGCGTGTTCATCCCGACCTTCTTGCCGATCAGGTCCCGCGCCGAGCGAATGGGGCTGCCGTCCAGCACGAAGTAGCCCGTGAACTCGCCGGCATCCGCGCCGTAGGAACTCAGCACCGACGTGATCGGCGCCCCCGCGGCGTTGAGTTTGACGACGGCTCCGTTGAACGCCGAACCGAATTCGACGTCACCGGTGGCCGCGGACTGGATGTCCTGCGGGCCGCTGGTGGTGTCGCCGACCCATTCGAGTTTCACCTTGTCGTAGTACCCCAGGTCCTCGGCGAGTTCGTGGAATCCCACGTCTCCGGCCCACCCCTGGTACCGCAGGACCGTCTTCCCGTCCTCGGTGGTGGCGGTGTCCGACGAGCCGGCACATCCCGCCACTCCCGAGGCCAACGTGAACAGTGCTGCGGTCGCCGCGAGTGCGCGCACGGCGCCTCGCCGGAACCGGGAGTGGGACATCGACTTCACTTTCTTCTCGGAAGGAACTGGGGTGGAATTCATTTGGCGGCCAGCGCTTGTCCGTCGGGGCCGCTGTCGGCGGGGTACGTGCCGTTGGCGTACGGGTTGTATTCGTTGGTGTAGACGTCGGCGGTCGTGAGCTTGCCGTCCTCGAGTTCCCCGTTGCGCACGAGCCAGTCGATCCAGGTCTGGATCTCCTGGTCGGTGAGCACGCCACCGGGGCCTGCGACACCCGGCGACTTCCAGTAGCCGACGAGGTCGGTGTTCTCGTTGCGGCCGCGCCCGGTGATGATCTCCTTGTACTTCGCGATGACCTCGTCGCGGGGCGTCACCTGCGTCCAGCGGATGGCGCGGGCCGTGCCCTGCACGAAGTCGGCGACGGCGTCCTTGTTCTTCGCGATGAAGTCGTCGCGGAAGATCAGCGAACCGTAGGTGAAGGAACCGAAGATGGATTCGTCGGTGAACAGCGGTCGGATGCCGCCGCGTTCGACTGCCTTGTCGCGGAACACGCTTCCGAGCGTGCCGACGTCGATCTGCCCCTGGCGCAGCGCCTGCTCGGTGTTCACCGGCGGCACGACGGTCAGCTCGACCTGCTTGATCTCGTCCGGAGTCAGGCCCTCCCGAGCCAGCCACTCCCGCACCAGGAACTCGTGATGCGCGCCGAGCGTGTTCATGCCGACCTTCTTGCCGATCAGGTCACGTGCCGACGTGATCGGGCTTCCGTCGAGCACGTAGTACCCGTTGAACGTCTCCTTGTCGGAGCCGTAGTAGCCGATGACGGACGTGATGGGAGAATCGGCCGCGGCGAGCTTCAGGACCGCTCCGTTGAACGCCCCACCGAAGTCGGTCTGGCCCGTGGCGGCGTTCTGAATGCTCTGCGGCCCACTGGTGGTGTCGCCGATCCAGTTCAGTTCGACCTTCTGGTAGTAGCCCAGGTCGGCCGCGAGTTCCGGGAACGAGACCTGGCCCGTGGTGCCCTCGTAGCGCAGCACGGTCTTGCCGTCGGCGGTCGTGGTGGTTTCGGACTTGGAGCAGGCAACAGCGAGACTGGTGAGGGAGAGGAGGGCGGCAGCGGCCGCCAGAGTCCGCGCGAAACGGGGACGAATCATCGAAGGTCTTCCTAGTGTGTGATGCCCGCGAACGACGAAGCAGCGGGCCGTGCGAGCGCACTCCGGCCGGCCCGGCGGTCGCCGGAGGGGGGTTGGCAGGACGTGCAGAAGAAAAGGGGTGCGGAAAAGCCAGGTCAGCTACGACAGCCGAAACACTGGAACATGGCAGACTCCCTGGACGTGGTGTGGTCGCCACACCATACGTCCGGACCCACCATCAGGGTCAACGGTTACGCACACGACGGATTTTATGTCTGGACCGCACGTAGGATATCGGCATGCCCACTGCGACGCTGGTCGACGAATTCGAGTCCCACCGGCGGCATCTGCTCTCGGTAGCGTACCGGCTGACCGGAAGCGTCAGCGACGCCGAGGACGCCGTGCAGGAGTCGTGGCTGCGACTCGACGACGCGAACGCCGCGACCATCCGCGACCTCGGGGCCTGGCTGACCACGGTGGTCGGGCGGATCTGCCTCGACCGGTTGCGTTCGGCCGCGGTGCGGCGGGAACAGTATGTCGGCCAATGGCTTCCGGAGCCGGTCGTCACCGGGCTGTCACCGTCCGCCGAGCCGGACCCCTTGGAGGCGGTCGTCCGGGACGAGGACAACCGCCTCGCGGCGCTGATCGTGCTCGACACCCTCACCCCGGCGCAACGGGTCGCGTTCGTGCTGCACGACGGCTTCGGGGTGCCGTTCGACGAGGTGGCGGGGATTCTCGGCATCGAGACGCCCGCGGCGCGCCAGCTCGCGTCGAGGGCCCGCAAGGCGGCTGCCGCAACGACACCCGCCGTTCCCGACGAGGAACATGCTCTCGCCGTGCAGCGGCTGCTCGAGGCACTCGCCGGCGGCGACCTCGACGCGGTGGTCGCGGCCCTGCACCCGGACGCCCTCGTCATCGGCGACGCCAACGGCACCACGAGCACCGCCGTCAACGTCATCCGCGGCGCCGACAAATTCGCCCGCTTTTTCCTCGGCCTCGTCCAGCGGTACGGGCCGGAGGTGTTCACCGCCATGGAGCTGGTTCTGGTCAACGGCCAGCTCGGTTACTTCACCGCCGGATTCACCGGAGACGATGCCCACCGCAGCTCGCCTGCGCGAGTGGGTGGGTTCACCGTCCGCGACGGTCTCGTCTACGCGGCGTACGACATCGCCAACCCGGAGAAGTTCGCCGGGATCATGCTCCCGGACCGTCCGTCGTGACGCGGGTGTCGTCGGCCCACGGCACCCGGCACGAATCGGTGCCGAACCCCTGTTCGGTGATGCCCAGCGCCGAGTACATCCGGGCGCGCATGTTCTCGATACCGATCTGATAGGACAGTTCGACGACCCCGGCCCGGCCGAACCGCCGCTCGAGATCCGCCACCTGCTCGTCGGTGACGGTGGTGGGCGTCGCCGTCATCGCGTCGGCGTAGGCGATGGCCGCGCGCTCGTCCTCGCTGTACGCGGGCGAGTCGGCGTAATCGGCGATGTGCTTCAGCCGCTCCACGTCCAGACCGTCGAGGCGTTGCAGCATCGTGCCGAAATCCACGCACCACGAGCAGCCGATCGTCCACGCCACGCGGAAGACGGCGATCTCCCGCACGTTCGCCGGGAGGACAGTCGACGCCTTCTGCACCGCCAACTCGTGCCGGGCGGAGGCGACGAACAGTTTGCGGTGATGGGCGAGCACGGCAAACGGCTCGGGCACCTCGTCGAACTTGTGGGCAGCATATTTGTAGGCGACCTTCACCAGCGGGCTCGCGTCCGCGGGGGCCACTGCGGGAATGCGGGGCATTGCGTCCTCCATCGTCACCGGGCGTCGTTCGCGCGCCGTCTACAGAGAAGACGAGGCAGCCTCGCAGAACGTGACGCGGCCCTGTGCAACCGGCGCCGGCACACCGACTACGCTGCAGTAATGCCCGCAACGCCGCGCAACCGCACCGTCCAGCGCTTGCAGCCGTTCGCGTCCACCATCTTTGCCGAGATGACCGCGCTCGCCGTGCGTCACGACGCGATCAACCTCGGTCAGGGTTTCCCCGACACCGACGGTCCCGCGTCCATGCTCGACACCGCGCGGCAAGCGATCGCGGACGGGCTCAACCAGTACCCACCCGGCCCCGGCATGACCGTGCTCCGGCAGGCGGTCGCGGCCGACCGTCTGGCCCGGTACGGGCTCGACCACGACCCCGACTCGGAGGTGCTGGTCACCGTCGGCGCCACCGAGGCCATCAGCGCCGCCATCCTGGGTCTGGTCGAACCGGGTGAGGAGGTGGTGCTGATCGAGCCGTACTACGACTCCTATGCGGCCTCGGTCGCGTTGGCGGGTGCGGTGCGGCGCAGCGTGCCGCTCGCCCGCTCGGGACAGGACTTCGTCGTCGACCTCGACGCGCTGCGGGCCGCGATCACACCGAAGACCCGGATGCTGGTGATCAACACCCCGCACAATCCGACGGGCACCGTGTTCACCCCGGACGAGGTCGCCGCCGTCGCGGAACTGGCCTGCGAGCACGATCTGCTGGTGCTGAGCGACGAGGTGTACGAGCACCTGGTGTTCGACGGCCGGACGCACACCGCCCTGGCCACCCTCCCGGGAATGTACGAACGGACCGTCTCGGTGTCGAGCGCCGCGAAGACGTTCAACGTCACCGGGTGGAAGATCGGCTGGGCGTGCGGTCCAGCGGAACTGATCGACGCGGTCCGCACCGCGAAGCAGTACATGTCGTTCGTCGGCGGCGGACCGTTCCAGCCCGCGGTGGCGCACGCGCTGAGCCACGAGCAGCAGTGGGTGAAGGAACTGCGGGACAGTCTCCAGGCCAAGCGGGACGTGCTGTACGACGCGCTCGTCGCGTCCGGTCTCGAGGTCCATTCGGGCGGCGGCACGTACTACCTGTGCGCCGACATCACCGCGATCGGCGAACGCGACGGCATCGACTTCTGCCGCACACTGCCGGAGCGCATCGGTGTGGCCGCGGTGCCGGTCAGTGTGTTCACCGACCATCCGGAGCCGTGGAACCCGCTGGTGCGGTTCGCTTTCTGCAAACAGGATCACGTGCTCGAGGAGGCCGCGCGGCGGCTACGGACCCTCGGGGAGCCCGGATCGTGACTGCCCGCACCATCCCCGCCGACTTCGTGCGGCGGGCGCTCGACCTGTCGGCGCGCAGCGGGGCCGACCTCTCCCCCGCGCTGTCGGCGGCGGGAATCACGACGGCGTCGCTGGGGGATCCGCTGGCCCGGTTGACGCCGGCCCAGGTCACTGCGTTCACGCAGGCCGTCTGGCAGATCACCGGCGACGAATTGTTCGGCCTCGGCCCGGCACCGGTTCCCCGCGGCACGTTCCGGCTCGTGTGCCTCGCGCTGATCCACACCGCGGACCTGTCCGCCGCCCTCGAGCGGATGGCCGACATTCTCCGCGCACTGCCGTCCCTGCCGCCGTTGCACATCGGTCCCGGCGTCCATGGCGGAACCCGGATGACCATCGACATCCGCCCGGCCTCGGCGGCGCCGACGACCGGGGACGGGCAGGCGTCGGTCGAGGCGGTGCGCGTCGTCACCGACTTCCTGCTGATCCTTCTTCACCGGTTCGCAGCGTGGCTCGTGGGCAAGAGGGTCCGGTTGCTGGCGGTGGAACTGCCGTATCCGGCGCCGCTGCCGCAGCTCGCCGAGAATTACGATCACATCTTCGGTGTCCCCGTGACATTCGATTCCGACATTCCCGCAATCGAATTCGACAACTCCGTGATGCGGGCACCCATCATCCAGACCGAGGAGACGCTCGCGGAGTATCTCCGCGAGTCACCGACGCTGCTGATGTCGGAGCGTGATTACGACAGCACGGCGTCGGCACAGGTACGCCGGGTTCTCGAGCACGGCATGAAGGGCCGCACCTCGACGGCCGAGGACATCGCGGAGATGCTGTCGATCAGCGTCCCCCACCTGCGCCGCTTGCTCCGGCAGGACGGGACGTCGCTGAACCAGCTGCGGGAGGAAGTGCTCCGCGACGCCGCCGTCGCCGGGCTCAGGCGCGGCGAGTCCGTGGAGGACCTGTCGGCGCGGCTCGGCTTCTCCGAGCCCAGCGCGTTCCGTCGCGCCTTCAAGCGCTGGACCGGCAGCACCCCGAGTTCCTACCGCTGAGTGGCCGGCGCGTCAGCTGACGCAGAACTCGTTGCCCTCCGGGTCGGTCATCGTGACCCACTCGCTCGGCCCCTGACGGCCCCGGTGGAGCACGGTGGCACCGGCCTGCTCGAGCTTCTCGGCGACCTCGTAGCGGGCGTCCCCGACTCTGATGTCCAGGTGGAGCCGGTTCTTCACCGTCTTCCGTTCGGGAACCAGCTGGAACAGCACGCGGGGGCGCTCGGGGTGTTCCGGGTCGCGGATGGCCTGGCCCTCCCTCCAGACCAGGACACCCTCGAATTCGATGGTGTCGGACTCCTGCGCGTGGCCGGCCTGCACGAGCCCGCGGATGAACTCCTCATCGCTCGGCTCCACCTCCCAGCCGAGCGTCTGAGCCCACCATTTGGCCAGGGTATGCGGGTTCTCCGAGTCCACTGTGACTTGAAATTCGTATCCCATGGCCCGACGGTACAGCGGAGCACCGACAGATCCCCGTGAGACGCGGTCCGCGTCAGGGTTCGACCAGAATCCGCACGGGATCTCCCTCGTGGTTCGCGAGCTTCTCGATGCCCTTCGCGACGTCCTCGAGCGGGACGATCTCGCTACGAGCACTTCACCGGGACCGGGCTCGGGGACCGGAACATCCTCCACAGCAATCATTTTCGTGTCGCAGGACCGGCTCAGACGACCGCAGGCCGGCTCCGGTCCAGCGCGAGGTGGACGGCGAGACCGCCGAGGACGCTTCCCATCACGAACTTCTGCGCCCGCAACCACACCGGGCGTCCCGACAGGAATGTCGCGACAGTTGCTGCAACGCAGACGATCAGCGCATTCACGGTGAGCGCGACCACGATCTGCACACCGCCCAGCAGCAGGCTCTGCAACCAGACCGGCCCGGCGCCGGGGTGCACGAACTGCGGGATCAGCGCCAGGTACATCACCGCGATCTTCGGGTTGAGCAGGTTCGTCGTCAGACCCATGACGAGGAGCCGGGTGGACGAATCCCGGGGCAGGACGCGTGACGGAGCGAACGGGGTGTGGCCACCGGGCCGCAACGCCTGCCAGGCCAGCCAGCCCAGATAGCACGCTCCGGCCAGCTTCAGCGCGGTGTACGCCTGCGGGACGGCGGAGAAGACCGCCGAAATGCCCAGTGTCGCAGCGGTCAGATAACACAGGAAGCCGAGGGCGACACCGACCAGCGAGACGAGGCCCGCCGCCCTGCCCTGAGTGACGCTGCGCGAGACCAGATACACCATGTTGGGGCCCGGTGTGAGAACCATGCCGAGAGCGATCGCCGCCACACCGAGTACCGCCGCCGAGTCGATCATGTTCGCCACGATCCCATCGCGGCGACGCGCCGTCGCGGTCCAGTCCAGCCTCGGTGGACCTGTGTCCGGGTTGCATTCGTCGACGACCAGTGAGAACGTCGGAAGAGTAAAGCGTTGTCCAATCCGAAAGGGTGAAACACGAGTTATGCGTACGGCCGTAGCCGACAACTACCCCACGCGGGACCGCAACGAGTGCACGATGACCGTCCGTCGGGATCCGGTCACCTGGTCCGATCCGAAACGGGGTGATGCCCGGTCCGGTCCGCTCACCGCAAGTCAGATTGCCGACTACGACGCCCGCGGTTATCACTCCGCCGACGCGATCATCCCGCCTCGCGACGTGTTCGATCTGGTCGACGAGATGACCCGCCTCGCCGACACCGACACTCTCCGCGGCGACAACCGCATCGTGCGGGAGAACGGTGACGGCGCCGTCCGTTCCGTGTTCGACGTGCACCGTCTCAGCGACGTCGTCGACGAGATCATCCGGCGCCCCGAGGTGGTGGGCATCGCCCGCCAGATCCTCGGTTCGGACGTCTACGTCCACCAGTCGCGGCTCAACTTCAAGCCCGGTTTCACCGGCGGCCCGTTCTACTGGCACTCCGACTTCGAGACCTGGCACGCCGAGGACGGCATGCCCACCCCGCGCGCCGCGAGCATCTCGATTGCGCTCACCGAGAACTACGGGCACAACGGCGGGTTGATGATCATGCCGGGGTCGCACCGCGCGTTCGTCTCGTGCGCGGGCGAGACGCCCGAGGACTACTACAAGGAATCGCTGGTCAGCTACGTTCCACCCACCGGGTCGCCCGATCAGCCGACGCTCACCCGGATGGCCAACGAATACGGCATCGACACGATGACCGGATCGGCAGGCTCCGCCACCGTGTTCGATTCCAACTGCATGCACGGCTCGAACGGCAACATCACGCCGTTCGCGCGGTCCAACCTCTTCATCGTGTTCAACAGTGTGGAGAACACCCTGACGGATCCGTTCTCGGCTCCCGCGCCGCGCCCCGAATACCTCGGTAGCCGGGATTTCACCCCCTTGCGGTAACGAGCACCATGACGTACCGCGGCCCCGCTCCCTGATGTCGGAACGGGGCCGCGGTCTGTCGATACGGCGAAACCCGTAGCCTTCGCGACGCCGTGCATGCGACGATGGCTTGGCAACGGTTCGACCGCCCGGCCCCGGGCGCAGGCCGAACCTTCATCTCCCGGAACGGGGAATGATGTTTGCCTACATCGCGCGCACCGTCGTCGCACACCCGTGGCAGGTCATCGCGGCCTGGGTGGTCGCGGCCGTTGCCGTCATTCTGTTCGCACCCAGCCTCGACGACTACACCACCGGCAATCAACAGACGTTCCTGCCCAGTTCATTCGAGTCCTCCGAGGCGCAGGCCGTCGGCAACCAGTATTTCCCCAGCCTGTCGGGCGCAACCGGCAGCCTGGTGGTCGTCCGCGCCGACGCCGCCCCGCTGTCACCCGCCGACCAGCAGACGGCACTGAATCTCGCGACGTCGCTGCAGAATTCGGCGATCCCGGGAGTCGTCAGCGTGCAGGGGTCGCCTGCGTCGCTGTCCGCCGACGGGACAGCCGCCGCGCTGCAGGTGGTGTTCGACGGACAACCCGGCGACGACCAGGTCAATGCCGCCGTGCCGGTCATCCGCGGCGATGCGGAGCAGCAACTGAACGGCACCGGACTGGTGAGCGGGCTGACGGGAAACGCCGCCATTCAGGTCGACACGACCGCCGCATACGACAACGCGGACAAGGTCATCACGATCGCCACCGTCATCGTGATCCTCACCCTGCTCGGTCTGATCTTCCGCAGTCCCGTCATCGCCGTCCTGCCGGTCGCCGTGATCGGCGTGGTGCTCGCCGTGGTCACCGGCCTGACCGCCGTCCTCGCCGATCTGTTCGACTTCCAGGTCAGCACGTCGCTGCAATCGATACTCGTGGTCGTCCTGTTCGGCGTCGGCACCGACTACATCGTCTTCCTGCTGTTCCGCTATCGCGAACGGCTGCGGCAGCAGGCCGCCGCGGGGTCCACCACCGACACGCATCGCGAAGCGCTCGTCTTCTCCACCGACGTGGTCGGGCGGGTCGTCGCGTCGTCCGCGCTCACCGTCATCGTCGCGTTCGCCGCACTGCTGCTGGCGAAACTCGGGTCGCTCACCACGCTCGCGCCCGGCCTGATCGTCGCCGTGGCCGTCATGCTGGTGACCGCCTTGACGCTCATTCCCGCCGTGTTCACAGTCCTGGGCCGCCACCTGTTCTGGCCGCTCGGCCCGGGGCACGACAGCCCGCACACACCGTTCGCGTCGATCGGCACCGCGATCGGGCGTCGTCCGGCCGTGTTCGCCGTCGTGATCGGCGTCGTGCTGATCGCACTCGCGTCCTTCGCGTCCGGCTACAAGTCGACGTACAACACACTGGGCGAACTGCCGTCCGACACGCCGTCGCAGCAGGCATTCGACACCCTCGACCGATCCTTCCCCGCGGGTGCACTGAGCCCCACCCAGGTATACGTCGTGGCACCCGGACCACTCGATCCCGCATCGCTGACCCCGCTCGTCACTGCCCTCACACAAGTTCAGGGCGTGTCCTCCGTCGCGCCGCCGCGACCGAGCCAGGACGGTCGCGCCGCGCTCGTCAACGTCGTGCTCGCCGACGACCCCTATTCGAACGCATCCCTCGATCTCGTCGAGGGCCCGATCCGCGACGCGGCCCACGGTGCCGTCCCCGGATCGGAAGTCGTTGTGGGAGGGCAGACGTCCACGTTCGTCGACGTCCGCGCCCAACTCGCGGCGGATACCCGCAGGGTGTTCCCCGTCGCCGCCGTCGCGATCGCACTGATCCTCGCCGTGCTCCTGCTCGCCGTCCTCGCCCCGCTCAACCTGCTGGTGTGCGTGGCCCTCACGTTCGTCGCCACCCTCGGCGCCGTGGTGCTCGTGTTCCTGCACGGCCTCGGCTACGACGGGATCGACTTCTCCATTCCGATCGTGCTCTACCTGTTCGTCGTCGCGATCGGCACCGACTACAACATCCTGCTCGCGTCTCGTCTGCGCGAGGAATTCCGCAACGGGTACGCGCCTCGCGATGCGGCACGGATCGCCGTCGCCAACGACGCCCCGACCGTCGCCGCGGCCGGTCTGATCCTGGCGCTGACGTTCGCCTCCCTGACCCTCACGGGACTGGCCAACCTCGCCGAACTCGGCTTCGGCGTCGCGATCGGTGTCGCCATCGCCGCCTTCGCCATGGCCCCGATGCTCGTGCCGAGCCTGTCGGCACTCGAAGGTCGCGCCTTCTGGTGGCCGAGCAGGCAGAAGGCGGTCGTGGACACCGGCGACGACCGCGAGCCTGCCGTGCCGCGGTAGCCGCCCCTCGTATCGGGCAGACGCACCACTTCTCCGTCACCGCACTACTTCTTGCGCCCAAAATGGCGAGCACGAATCGAGAAGGGGTGCGTCCGAGCGGCGACCGCCCTCTCGAGATAATGGGAACATACGTTCGAATCTTGAGGTAGTATGGCCGCATGACTTCCGCGGATGCGCGGTATGCGCTCCAGGCTTCGCTGTTCGACGACGCGTCGGGCGGTGTGGAACTGGGCGAGCTCGGGCCGACGGTGCGGCGCCGCACGCTGACGGCCGGGGCGTGGGTCGACGTGCGACCGGGGTGGATGACCGGTTCCGACGAGCTGTTCACGACGCTCGCGGAGACGGTGCCGTGGAAGGCGGAGCGGCGCCAGATGTACGACCGGGTGGTCGACGTACCGCGGCTCGTCCGGTTTTACCGCGAGGACGAGCCGCTCCCCGACCCTCTGCTGGTCACCGCGCGGGACGCCCTGAGCCGGCATTACCTGCGCGAACTCGGCGAGAAATTCGCCACGTCCGGACTGTGCTTCTACCGCGACGGGTCCGACAGCGTCGCCTGGCACGGCGACGACACCGGTCGCAGCCGCACGGAGGACACGATGGTCGCCATCTTGTCGCTCGGCGCCGCGCGTCCGCTGCTGCTGCGTCCGCGCGGCGGCGGGCACTCGATCCGGTACTCGCTCGGCCACGGTGACCTGCTGGTGATGGGTGGTTCCTGCCAGCGCACCTGGGAGCATTGCATACCGAAGAGTGCCCGCCCGCTCGGACCGCGGATCAGCGTCCAGTTCCGGACGCGGGGCGTGCGGTGATCACTTCCGGCGTGCGGCCACCGCCTGGGCGAGGCGGTCCAACTGTGCCGCCGTCGTGTTCCAGTCGATGCAGGCGTCGGTGATGGACTGGCCGTACGTGAGCTCCTCCGACTTTCCGAGGGTGAGGTCCTGGCGTCCGGCCTCGATGAAGCTCTCCACCATCACACCGACGATCCCCTTCTCGCCCGCCTCGAGACGGGCCGCGATGTCGTCCAGCACATCGACCTGCTTCTCGTGGTTCTTGCTGCTGTTGCCGTGGCTGGCGTCGATGACGACCCGCTCCGGCAGACCGCCCTTGCGCAGCCGGGCGAGGGTGTCCGCGACCGTCTCGGCGTCGTAGTTCGGTCCGTCGCTGCCGCCGCGGAGAATGACGTGACAGTCGGGGTTGCCGACCGTGCGGATCAGCGCGGCCTGCCCGTCGAGGTCGGTACCGGGGAACACGTGACTCGCCGCGGCGGCGCGGGTGCCGTCCACGGCCACCTGCACGTCTCCTTCCGTCGAGTTCTTGATTCCGACAGGCATCGACAGTGCGCTGCACAGCTGCCGGTGCACCTGGCTGGCAGCGGTGCGGGCACCGATCGCGCCGTAGGTGACGAGGTCCGCGATGTACTGCGGCATGATCGGGTCGAGGAACTCGCAGCCGACCGGCAGGCCGAGCGAGGACACGTCGAGCAGCAGTTTGCGGCCCATACGGATCCCGGTGTCGATGTCGAACGTGCCGTCCAGGTGCGGGTCGTTGAGCAGACCCTTCCAGCCCAGCGTGGTGCGCGGCTTCTCGAAGTAGACCCGCATCACGATGTGCAGGTCGTCGCGCAGTTCCTCGGCCTTGGCGGCGAGCCGGCGGGCGTAGTCCATGGCGGCGACGGGGTCGTGCACGGAGCACGGGCCGACCACGACGAGCAGGCGGTCGTCATCGCCGTTCAGCACGTTCACCGTGTCGGCGCGGCCCGAGCGGACGGTCGCGGACGCGACGTCGTCGGGGGCGTGTTCGCGGCGCACGACAGACGGCGCCACCAGCGGGCTGATGCTCACGGTGCGCTGGGCGTCCAGGCGATCACTGCTGGTCGTGGTGTCGAGAGTGACAGTCATGGGTTCGGGTTCCTGTTCTCAGGCCGGCCCTCGAAGACTGTGGAGATTCCCGCGAGCCGGTCTGTAATCCGGCTCTGGGGTGGAGGAGGTCAGCGCGTGGTTACGCCGACCGGCCCACCCGGGGCCGGCCTGCTAAACCAGAAATATGCGCGCTGCATGACGGCCACAGTAACGGCTGACCCGAATCGGCGCCACACCGACCCCGGGCGGTGGCGCTTCGCGCCCGTGAGTGGTTTACGAGTCTATGGCCTCGTCAGCCACACACGGGGCCGGAGGCCC
>NZ_JBHUSF010000063.1:0-35788 GCF_042673295.1 Rhodococcus sp. NPDC057014 | reverse complement strand
GACTAATTGTCCGCGGCCCCTTACTCATATCCGTTGCGCCCGTGCCAGCAGCGCCAGTTCCATCCGGGACTGGCAGCCGGTGGTCGTGAGGATTCGGGTGACGTACTTCTTCACGCTGTCCTCGGCCAGGGAGAGGATCTCGGCGATCTGCGCATTCGACAATCCGTCCGCGACGAGCCGGACGACCTGCCGCTGCCGCACGGAGAGCCGTGCAAGGGCGGCCTGCGACTTCGACGCGGGCAGGCCGCGAGCCATGGCGGACATCTGCTGGCTCAGCAGGCGCAGCGTGGCCGCCTCCGAGGCGCCGATCTTGCCGGGCTCCGGGTCGAACATCCCCAGCAGTGCCGTGTGTCCCGCGCTCAACTCCAGGCGCAGCGCGGCAGCAGTCTGCATGCGCCACGTGGAGGAGAGGAAGTATCTGACGTAGGCGTCGGCCGCCGCCGGCAACTGGCCCATCGACTGCAGTTCGTCCAACGACGACACCCCGCTGGAGACGAGTTGCCGCATCGCCGCCGGCGTGCCGAAGATGTCGTAGCGGGCCCACCGGTCCTGGTACTCGGGCAGCATCTTGGCGGTCTTGCCCGCCGTCAGGGGTGCCGAGTCCTCGAAGACGGTGTGGAAGGTCGCGCCGGCGAAGAACGACACGTGTCTCAGGGCGAAGTGCTCACTGATCGCCTCGACGGCCCGTTCCTTGAAGTCGGGAAGGCAGGCCGCGCCGGAGCACTGTTCGAGGATGTCGAAGGCACGCTCGTAGTCGGCCTTGCTCAGGTTGGCGCGGAACGGGGAGCGGTTTCGGGACGAGGACTTTGCGCTCGGCGTTGTCCCGGAAGTGTCCCCCAACGTGGACTGGGTCACACCACGGAGCGTAACTAGTTTTAGGTCACAACGCCAAGAAGCCGGAGAAAAAATACCAGGTAGCCACCTGTTTCCGGCCGCGTCGGCGGCTGCGTCCGTCCCGAGGAAACGTGAGGTGACATGTCCGACTCCGTGGTTACGCCCCCGAAATGGGGATCGACCGAAATGCTCCCATTGCCGGGCCGCTTCAACACCGCTGTGCGGTCGTTGGCGGCACAACGATTCTCCGCCACCGGCGAGCGGTGGAAAGACAGCGTGTTCGAACGTCAGTTCGAGATCTTCTCGGTGGAGGATGCGCGAGCGATCGAGCAGGAGGCCCTGGATTCCGGGTACCGGTTCGAGTACTCCGCGACGGTCTCGCTCGAATCCGAGCCGCACAAGTACAAGCGAACCGACCGAGAGGCGCGGGAGTTCTCGGAAGACCGGGACTCGGACGGTCGCCGTCACGTGGGTATCGGCGACAACGTGATCAAGAAGTCCCAGACGGTCATCGGACCGGTCGCGTTGATCTCCGCCGTCGAGCAGGTCATGGAATTCCTCACCGACGGCATCCCGCCCGGCACGATCGCCGTGATCGACGACTCGGGCGGCACCTTGACCGCACCGATCATCGAAGGGTTCGCCGGCGTCATCTGCCTCGGCGGCACCGTGCGCTCGCACCTGGGCATCCTCGCCCGTGAGTACGACGTCCCCACACTGATGAACTGCAAGATCAACGACCTGAAGAACGGCGACCTGGTCGAACTCGAAGTGACCGCGGCGCCCCCGGCAGCGGATGCCTACGAGACGGGCGACACCGGGCATGCCCGGATCTGGCTGATCGAAAGCGAGAGCTGAGACCATGGCGAATCTGAACTACCGGACCCTGCTGGAGACCAACAACTACCTCCGGAGTCTGTCCGACACCACCTACTGGCTGTGCATCACGCGGACGGTGCAGGAGTCGAAGCTGTTCCCGATGAACCCGTACATGCTGGTGAGCTATCTCAACAGCTTCTACCGGTTGCCGACCCTGCTGCGCGAGATCGACGCGGCGACCCCCGCCGAGGAACTCGGAGACCGCGCCCGCGAGGTCAGCCTCAAGGTGGACACGGTCAACGCGGCGTGGGGCATGCCCGCGTTCTACCTCATCGGCCGCGAAATGCTGATGAACTGGGGGCTCCTGCGGCCCACCGACGCGGTCGACGACGTCGTCGACGTGCTCGACTTCTCCCGGCGGTTCAATCTGGCCTACCACCGCAACGACGGACACCTGACGAACAAGGAATTCGGCGACCGCAGCCAGTTCCTGCCCGAACGCACCCTGCAGGTGTTCGAGTCCGACCTGCACGGTGTGGTGCCCGGTGACCGGCTGCACACCGCCGCAACCAAACTCGTCGCCCAACTGTCCCAGTACGCGTTCCTCGCGCACTGCGAGTGCCGCATCGGCCTGCACAACAGCGGCCCCTACGACTTCGGCAACAACCGGCAGATGATCATGCGGGACTTCTTCGACCTCACCGAAGGTGACTACCCGTGGCTCGACGGCATCGCCACCCAATTGCCGTTCAACAACCTCACGATCCCGATCGTCTTCAAGGGAACCAACTTCCACTTGATGGACGACTGGGCGTCCTTCGAGGCCGAACCCGGATACAACGCCGCCAACATCGAAGCGGTCGGGATGTACACCTCGGACGCGTTGACCGACGGCTACATTCCGGTCGGCATGGACGACGCCGACACCCTGGCCGACACCATGGAGCAGTACCGGGAGATCCTCAACGAGGCGACCACCGACCTGTGGAAGCGGATCGCCACCTGGTCACGCGAGCAGATGATCGACGCCGGCGCCCTGGTCTACTCCTCGGTCGGCAAGGACTTCGCGCATCTCGCCGGAACCTACCGGCAGGACGACTGGTTCCAGGTCGACGAACGAGTGCAGCGGTTCAAGCCCCTGCTCAACGACGAATACGGACGCGACAACCTCGGCGAGATGGTGGGCCTGCTGGGATTGCCCCACCAGACGAGCAACGAGTACACCATGGCCCGCTACTCCGACCTGAACCGCAACATGCTCACCGGCATCCCCTACTCGGTGCTCACCGACGACGACTACGCACCGACGGCAGGTGACCGGTTCAGCGGCTCGTCGAGCCTGCCCGGCAAGACCGGTGTGTGGACCACCAGTGCCGGACGCATCGACATCGACGACTACAACTCGCGCGCACGGGGATTCACGCCCGCTGTGCTCGACGGCGGCAACCGCTACCTCGACGAGGAATGGGTGAAGTGGAACCACGGGACCCCGAAGGCGGACGAGCTGTACCGCCTCGCACAGCGAGGCTCCCGAAACCTGGAGGGCCGCGGGTCCGGGCTGCGTCGCGCCGACCTGCCCGCCGCGAGCGAGACGAAGGAATGACGATGCAGATCGGTGACCTGATCCGCCGCGCCGGGCGGCAATTCGGTGCCGCCCCCGCGTTGATCGACGGCGACCGGGTGGTCAGCTTCGCCGAATTCGACGCACTCACCGACCGGCTCGGCCACGCCCTGCTGGCCCGCGGCCTCGACGCCGGTGACCGCGTCGCGGTCCTGATGCCGAACGGGATCGACGGCGTCGTCGTCTACTACGCCCTCGCGAAGGCCGGGCTGGTCCGGGTCCCGCTGAACGTCCGAGAGACCGCGCACGAGCACGCCTACAAGGTCGAGGATTCGCAGGCACGAGCGCTGGTCCACGCCGGAGAGCCGCCCGCCCGGGTCGAGGTGATGATCACCGCCGACGAGCTGCCCGGCCTCATCGCCGGCGCCGCCGAGGGCCCCTGCGACGTGCGGCGCGACCAGGACGAACCACTGCGGTTGGCCTACACCGGCGGCACGACCGGCAAGCCCAAGGCGGTGGTCCTGACCACGCGCAGCGAGCTCGCCGAAGTGGCGAACTTCCTGGTCGACCTGCTGCCGAACCTGCGACCGGACTCGGTGATGCTGCACGCCGCCCCGATCACCCACGGCAGCGGCGCGTTCTTCCTGCCGCACCTGGTCAAGGGCGCCCCGAACGTCATCGTGTCGAAATTCTCGCCCGCCGCCTTCCTCGACGCCGCACAGAAGTACCGGGCCACGTCGACGTTCATGGTGCCGACGATGATCGCGATGCTGCTCGAAGATCCCGCCACGGCAACAGCGGATCTCGCCCTCGAGCGTCTGTGCTACGGAGGAGCACCTATCGCGACCAGTGTGCTCCAACGCGGAATCGACCTCCTCGGACCGGTTTTCGCGCAGCTCTACGGTCAGGCGGAGGCGCCGCTGGCGATCACCTGCCTGCAGCCGTGGGAGCACACACCGGAACGACTGACCTCCGCCGGTAAGCCCTACACGTTCGTCGAGGTGCAGGTCCGGGCCGCCGACGGCACCGTGCTCGGACCGGACGAGGTCGGGGAGGTCCTGACCCGGGGGCCGCACACGATGAGCCGGTACTGGCGTCGCCCGGACGCCACCGCCGAGACGATCGAATCGGACGGCTGGTTGCACACCGGCGACATCGGACGCTGGGACGACGACGGATACCTGCACCTGCTCGACCGCAGGCACGACGTCATCATCTCGGGCGGCTTCAACGTCTACCCCCGCGAGGTCGAAGACGCCCTGCTGACCCACCCCGCGGTCGTCGAGGCCGCCGTCGTGGGCCTGCCCGACGAGAAGTGGGGCGAACGGGTCGCCGCCGCTGTCGTCACCCGCTCCACCGCCGAGCCCGACGAGATCCTCGAGTTCTGCGCCGATCGACTCGCCGGTTTCAAACGGCCTCGTTCCCTGGAGATCTGGCCGAACATCCCCACCAGTCCGGTCGGGAAATCCCTGCGCCGCGAAGTGCGCGACCGCATGGTCGCCGCGCAGGTCTGACCCCGACACCGAAAGGACCCGTCATGCTCGACCCCAACGAACTCACCGTTCACACCCTGACCCTGCGTCAGCTCGGATCCGCCGAGCAGCTCGCCGAGATCAACGCCCTCCCGATCGCCGACGTCGAGGCGGCGCTGGAGAAGGCCGTCGCGGACGGCGCGGTGATGGCCGCGCGCGGCAACTACATGATCACCCCGGCCGGCCGCGAGTTCCTCGACGACGTGTACGTCCGCGCCTTCGCCGGTCTGCGCGCGGACCCGGCCGTCACCGACGCGATGGACTCCTTCGAGACCGGCGTCAACAAGCAGGTCCTCACCCTGACCACCGATTGGCAGACGATCGAGGTCGACGGCGCCCGCGTCAGCAACGATCACGCCGACGCCGACTACGACGCCAAGATCGTCGAGAAGCTCGGCCGCGTGCACGAGAAGACCCAGAAGGTCCTGCAACCCCTGGCCCAGCAGAACCCGCTGGTCGATCGATTCCTCGACCGGATCGGCGCGGCGCTGATCCGCGCAGAGGGCGGCGAGACCGACTACGTCAGCGGCGTCCGCGTCGACTCCGTCCACACCGTGTGGTTCCAGATGCACGAACACATCCTCCGCCTCACCGGACGGGAGCGCCCCGAATGAGCACCGCAACGGGACTTCGCTGGCTCGTCGTCCCGGACGAGAACGCCGCCGAGCCGAGCCGCGATCTGGTCGGCGGGAAGGCATGGAGCCTGTGGCGGATGCGGTCACTGGGCCTGCGGGTGCCACCGGCATTCGTCGTCACCACCGCGGCCTGCGAGGCCTACTTCGCCGACGGCGGCCTGCCCGAGGGCCTGGCCGACGAACTGATCGCTGGAATCCGGTTGCTGGAGAAGGAACTCGGCCGCACGTTCGGCGGCGCCGAACGCCCGCTGCTGGTGTCGGTGCGCTCCGGCGCCGCGATCAGCATGCCCGGCATGATGGACACCATCCTCGACCTCGGCTGCAACGACGAGGTCGAGGCCGCCCTGGCCGCAGAAAGCGACGACCGCGACTTCGCCGCCGAGGTGCATCGCCGCTTCACCGGCTTCTACGGCCGTCTCGTCCTCGGCTGCACCGAGGAACTCGAAGACCTGCCCGATACCGCGTCGGTCCGGGCGGCGATCTCCTCCGACGTCGACGAGACCGTGCCGGCCGACCCGTGGGAACAATTGCGCGCCGCCGTCGCCTCGGTCTTCCAGTCGAGCCGGTCCCGGCGTGCCCTCGCCTACCGCAAGCACTACGGCATCCCCGACGACCTCGGCACCGCGGTCACCATCCAGGCGATGGTGTTCGGCAACCTCGACGACGACTCCGGCACCGGCGTGCTGTTCACCCGCAACCCCGTCGACGGCACCCGCGAACCCTACGGCGAGTACCTGCAACGCGGGCAGGGCGAGGACGTCGTGTCCGGCCGGATCACCCCGAAACCCCTCACCGACCTGGAGGAGCGCTGGCCAACCGTGCACGCCGAACTCCTCGACGCCGCCGAGCGACTCGACCGCGAGGGCCGCGACGCCCAGGACATCGAGTTCACCATTCAGAGCGGCGAGTTGTTCCTGCTGCAGTCCCGGCCGGCGAAGCGGACCGCCCGCGCCGCGGTCCGGATCGCCGTCGAACTCGTCGACGAGGGTGTCCTCGAACCGGCGGAGGCGCTGACCCGCGTCACCGCGGACCAGATCCGCACCCTGCTGCGGCCGGAAATCGCCGCCGGTGCCGCCGAGACCGCCGACGTGCTCGTGACCGGAGTAGCCGCCAGCCCGGGCGTCGCCACCGGTGTGGTCGTGGACACTCCCGAAGCGGCACAAGCGAACCCGGGAAGCATCCTGGTCCGCAAATCGACCAGCCCCGACGACGTCCACGGCATGATCGCGGCCGCCGCTGTCGTCACCGAGCAGGGCGGCGCCACCTCGCACGCCGCCGTGGTCAGCCGGGCCCTGGACACCCCCTGTGTCGTCGGCTGCGGCACCGACACCGTGGCAGGCCTGGTCGGCCGCACCGTCACAGTCGACGCCACCACCGGCAAGGTCTACGCCGGCGAACTGCCGACCTCGGCGGTCGACGAGAGTGAGGACGAGGATCTGCGCCGCCTCACCGGCTGGGCCGAGAGGGTCGCCTCGCTGCAGGTCGGCCCCGACGTCGCCGTCGAACCGATCTTCGACGCGGACACCGTCGCCGCCGAGGACCTCGGCGAGCAGCTGCCCGACATCCCTGACAGCACCAAAACCGTACGCGGAGCCGTGTTCTGCGCCCCCGACGGCGTGCGCGCTGCCCTGGACGCCGGTGTCGAAGCAATTGTTACCACCCATCGGCTGCCGGTGCTTCTAGCAGCCATCGCACACCAGAGGAGCACGTCATGACCACGGCGGATCGTGTGACCCATCGCGAGGTGCAGGAGATTCTGCGCACCTTCAAGGAGTCGGGATGGGCCTCCATGACTCTCGAGATCGACGGAATTCGCGTCACCGTCGGAAAGGACGGCCCGCCGGCTCCGGCCGCGGCTGTACCCGCGCCAGCGTCTACGCCCGCTCCGGCTCCGGCCGCCGCGGCCCCGCCCGCTCCGGCTCCGGCCGCGGTGGCCCCGCCCGCGCCTGCTCCGGAGGTGACTCCGGCTGCCGTGGACACCACGGGGTGCATCGAGGTGCGAGCCCAGACGGTCGGCGCGTTCTGGGCTGCACCGAGCCCGGGCGATCCGCCGTTCGTACAGGTCGGGCAGACCGTCGAGGCCGGGCAGCAGATCGCCATCGTCGAGGTCATGAAGTTGATGAACCCCGTGGTCACACCGCACGGCGGAGAGATCGTGCAGATCTGCGCCGCCAACGCGGACCTCGTCGAATTCGACCAGGTGCTGTTCCTGATCAGGCCGACCGATGGCTAGCCCGGCGACCCTGACCACCGAGTCACCGCGCCGCACCCCGCTGCGGCGGGTCCTGATCGCCAACCGCGGGGAGATCGCGGTCCGCGTGATCACGGCCTGCCGCGCCCTCGGCATCGAAACGGTCGCCGTGACCTCGACCGTGGACCGCGACGGGCTCGCCGCCCGGATGGCAGACCGCGCCGTGTGCATCGGCCCCGCCCCGGCAGCGCAGAGCTACCTGGCGATCCCCGCCGTGCTCAGTGCCGCCCTCGGCGCCGGCTGCGACGCCGTGCACCCCGGCTACGGATTCTTGTCGGAGAACCCGGAATTCGCCGCCGCCTGCGTCGCCGAAGGGCTCACGTTCGTCGGACCGCGCCCGGAAGCGGTCGCCGAGGCCGGGGACAAGGCTCGGGCCCGTGAACTCGCCCGCTCGGCCGGTATCCCCGTGCTGTCCGGCTCTCCGATACTCGACTCCACCGAGGCGGCGGTCGCCGCGGCCGCCGAACTCGGCGATCCGGTCCTGGTCAAGGCCGCCGCCGGCGGCGGTGGCCGGGGAATGTCTGTGGTCGAGAACGAATCCGAGCTGAGGGCCCGCTGGTCGTCGGCCGCGGCGGAGGCGCAGTCGGCGTTCGGTGACGGGCGACTGTACGTCGAGCGATTCATCCGCAACGCCCGCCACATCGAGGTCCAGGTGCTCGGGGACAAACACGGCAACGTCATCCACCTCGGTGAGCGCGACTGCACCCTGCAACGTCGCCACCAGAAGGTCGTCGAGGAATCGCCGGCACCCAACCTGCCCGAGAGGATTCGTCAGGACATCCGACGCAGCGGGGTTCTGTTCGCCGAGGCGCTCGGGCTCGACAGCGCCGGCACCGTCGAATTCATCTACGACGCAGACTCCCACGAGTTCGCGTTCCTCGAGTTCAACGCCCGAATCCAGGTCGAGCACCCGGTGACCGAGATGGTCACCGGCGTCGACCTGGTCGCCGAGCAGTTGCGTTCGGCGGCAGGGGAGCCGCTGCGGTTCACCCAGGACGACATCGACCTGACCGGGCACGCCATCGAGGTGCGCATCACCACCGAGGACCCGGCCCGCGGTTTCATCCCCAATCCGGGCACGGTGCAGACCTGGGATCCCCCGGAGGGCGAGGGCATTCGCGTCGACAGTCACTGCGAACCCGGCTACGTCGTTACCCCGTACTACGACTCTCTGCTGGCGAAGATCGTGGCGCACGGACCCGACCGTGACGTCGCCGCGGATCGTCTGGTCGCCGCCCTCGGGAGGCTGGGGGTGACCGGAGTTCCCACCACCGCCGATTTCGCCCGGGTGGCACTGGATCATCCGGACTTCCGGGCCGGCACCGTCACCACCGAGTGGATCGCCTCTCGGGGCCTCCCCGACTATCTGGAGAAGATCTCATGAGTTACCTCGACATCGCTCCGCGCAACGCCGACGGCACCCGGCGCAAGATCGACATCGTCGATCAGACACTGCGCGACGGCCCCCAGAGTTGGTGGGGCATGCGGCTGCGCAAGGACATGGGTCTGCCCATGGCTTCCGAGCTGGACCGCACCGGCTTCCACACCATCGACCTGGCCGGCAGTTCGATCTTCGAGGTGCTGGTGCGGCACTGCAAGGAAGATCCGTGGGAGCAGTTGATCTCGCTGTCGAAGTCGATGCCCGAGACGACGGTTCGTGCCGGCACCCGCAGCAATGGCATCGTCACGTTCGGACTCACCGCGGACAGCGTGATGGACCTGTGGGTGCAGCGACTCAGCGCTCACGGCGTCGGCAGCTTCTGGATCTATGACGGCCTGTTCAACATCGACAAGATCGGCCGCCTCGTCAAGACCGTGCAGGCCGAGGGTGGTCAGGCGCTGCCGTGCATCCTCTACGCCGACACGCCTTACCACACCGACGAGTACTACGCCGCCCGCACACGGGAGCTGGTCGCGACCGGTGCGGACGGTATCGAACTCGAGGATGCCGCCGGCCTGCTGACCCCCGAGCGCACCCGCTCGCTCATTGCGGCCATCAAAGGTGCGGCCGGAAACCTGCCGGTGGAGGTCCATTTTCACAGCAACAACGCGCTCGCGCCGCTGAACTACCTCGAAGCCGTCCTCGCCGGCGCGGATCGTGTGCACACGGCTAGCCGCCCGCTCGCGGCGGGGGTGTCGCTGCCCTCGACCGAAAACACGGTGGCGAACCTGCGCTACGCCGGCTTCGACGTCGACGTCGACGAGTCCCGTTTCGCCGCAGTAGAACAGCACCTGCTGCGCGTCGCGGAGTACGAGGACCTGCCGGTCGGCCAGCCGGCCGAGTACTCCCTGTTCCAGTACCGGCACCAGCTTCCCGGCGGAATGGCGGGCACGTTCAAGGCGCAGCTGCGCGACCGCGGCATGGAAGATCGTTTCGAAGAGGTCCTCGACGAGATGTCCCGGGTGCGAGAAGAACTCGGATATCCCGTCATGGCCACACCGTTCTCGCAGCTGGTGGGCACGCAGGCGGTGCTGAACGTGGTGACGGGATCCCGGTATTCCGTGGTGCCGGACGAGGTGATGATCTATTCGCAAGGCTTCTACGGCAAACCCGTCGCCCCGATGGATCCGAATGTGTACGACACCATCATGAGCTCGCCCAAGGCAAAGAGCTACGAGAACTGGGAGCCTCCGCAGCCGAGCCTGGGCGAATTGCGAAAGAAGTTCGGCGAGTCGATCAGCGACGACGAACTCCTTCTGCGGCTGCTCGTCCCCGAGAACGACATCAACGTGATGCGCGCTACCCCTCAGAGGAACCGCGACTTCGCCCCGACCAGCAGGCAGGCGCGGTACATCAGGAACCTGGTCGAAGCCTCCGTCGGCGCGTACCTGCACATCGAGGCCGAGGACTTCTCGCTGACCCTGGCGGGTGAGCACTGATGAGCGAGCTGGGTGTGGGGCGGCCGACCAAGCGCCGCGCCGGCTCCGCCGTCGGGGGACTCCCGGTCGCCGACTCGCGTCCGGTCCTCGACGGCGATGCCGTGCTCGGCTCCCGGTGCACGGTGTGCCGGTACCCGACCGCGCAACAGCATCTGCCGTGGTGCCCGGTGTGCTACGCCTCCACCGAACCGGCCCGCTTCGCCCGCACGGGCGAGACCTGGTCATCGACCGTGGTTGCGATCCCCGTGGGCACCCGACGGCCACCGTTCGGGCTGGCGTACGTCGACCTCGACGACGGCCCACGGGTACTCGTTCACCTCGGCGAACCCGCGGTACTCGAGATCGGTACTCGGCTCGAGGTCACCGGAACAGACGACGGCGATCTCGTCGCCACTACGGAGGTGCAGCGATGAACCAGGCCATGTTGTGGGGTGTCGGAACCTCTGCCTACGGACGATTCCCGGACCAGCGTGTCGAGTCTCTCGCCTGGACCGCGGTCGCGGAAGCAGTCCAGGACGCTGGTATCCGGCCCGATGCGATCGACGCCATCATCGTCGGGTCCGTGTTCGGCCCGCCCGGAGTCGCGACACGGATCCAACGCGGACTCGGCATTCCCTCGGTGCCCATGTGGACCGTCGAGAATGCTTGTGCCAGCGGCACCGCGGCCTACCACGAGGCGGTCGAAGCGGTCCGCTATGGCCGGTTCAAGTGCATTCTGGTGCTCGGAGTGGATCAGATGTCCACCCTGTTCTCCGGAGCCATCGTGCCCGAAGCCACCGACCCCGAAGGCGCGGCGTCCCTGCCGTTGCCGGGCCTGTACGCCCTGCAGGCGCAGCGGTACGTCGGCGAATTCGGCGTCACCCCAGAACAACTCGCGGCCATCGCGGTCAAGAACAAGACCAACGGGATGGACAATCCCCGCGCCCAACTGCGGGACACGGCGCCCACGGTTCAGGAGGTGCTCGACTCCCGCATGATCGCCGAACCGCTGACGTTCCTGCAGTGCTGCCCGACCAGCGACGGGGCCGGCGCCGCCATCGTCGGCGGCGACCGCGGCAACCGCAACGACCTGAGGATCGAGGCCTCCGCGATGGTTTCCGGTGCCCTGTGGGACCAGCGCAGCGAGGACGTCTGGGGCTTCGCCAGCGTCGCCCGCGCCGCCGAGAAGGCCTTCGACCAGGCCGGCCGCACCCCGCAGGAGATCGACGTGCTCGAGGTGCACGACGCCTTCACCATCGGTGAGATCATCACCCTCGAGGCGCTCGGCATCGCACCCCGCGGCAAGGGCGCCGAACTCGCCCCCTCCGGCCACACCGCCCGCGACGGTGCGCAACCGGTCAACCCGAGCGGGGGCCTGCTCTCACGCGGGCATCCGCTCGGCGCCACCGGAATGGCGCAGCTCGCCGAAATCGCATGGCAACTGCGCGGGCAGGCCGGACCGCGGCAGGTCGCCCGGCACCGTGTCGGGCTCGTCGAGACGATGGGTGGGGGAGCGGCCGGAATGGACGGTAACGCCTGCGTCGTCACCATCCTGTCCACACAGTCATGACCGCGACCTACGCGGGACTTCTCGGGTTCCGTGACATCGGCGGACTGCGAACCCGGGACGGCGGGCACCTACGGTCCGGAGTTCTCTTCCGCAGCGGGACACCGCAATTTCTGGACGAGCAGTCGGGGCGGGCACTGATCGCAGACACCGGGATCCGGGCGACCATCGATCTGCGGCTGCCCCACGAAGTCGCGGTGGAGGGGCGAGGACCTCTCGACGAGTTGGGGGTTCGCCACTTCCGCCACCCGTTCAGCATCGGCGACCGCGTGGCCGAGGACTCGGCGGTTGCCCCAATGGACGGTGACGATCCGCTCGTCACACGCTATCTCACCTACCTGGCCGAGGACGCCGCCGGCGTGGTCTCCCTCGCCACACGGCTTCTCGAACCCGCCGTTCTCCCGGTCCTGGTGCACTGCACCGTCGGCAAGGACCGGACCGGCGTGGCCGTCGCATTGCTCCTCGACGCCATCGGGGTGCTCCGCGAGGACATCGCCGCCGACTACGCCGCCGCCCCCGACGATGTCGCCGCCTCCATGCGGCGTCTGCGGCAGATGACGTCGTACGGCCCCGCCGCCGACCTCTACCCACCGGAAGCATGGACGGCGCCCGCGGATGCGATGGAACGGTTCCTCGACAACGTCGACCAGCGGTACGGCGGTGTCCACGCTCTGCTGCGGGACAACGGGATAGGCGCCGACGACGTGCGCCGACTGACGGAACTGCTCATTACATACGACCGTAAGGACACCTCATGCGAGTAGTCGAGACCCGCGTCATCGGAGCAACACCCGACGCCGTGTGGAAAATCGGCGGCGACACTGCCAACGTCGCGGACTGGATTCCCGCGCTGGAAAAGTCGCACCAACACGGTGACCTGCGGTACGCGACCTTCGTCGACGACGGTGGCGAAGCGACGGAGCGGATCGTCCACCACGACGATCCGCGGCGAAGCTACACCTACGAGTACGTCTCCGGGCCGCTGCCCCTGTCGTTCTATTCCTCGACCTTCACCGTCAACCCCCATCCCGACGGCGCCGAAGTCGTGTGGAGTGCCGAGTTCGCATCCACCGCCCCCGAGAGTGAACCCGAACTCGCAGAGACGATCTCCGACATCTACCGGTCCGCGTTGATCGAATTGGCCAATTATGCAGAAGCGAACTGAGAAGTCGGGTTCGACGCCTAGCTGTGTGACATCAGTGACCTGAGGAAGAAGGTCAGGTTGGCGGGGCGTTCGGCGAGGCGGCGCATGAAGTAGCCGTACCACTGCTCGCCGTAAGGGAGGTACACCCGCAGATGCTTGTTCTCGCCGACCAGGCGGAGTTGTTCGGCGTCGCGGATGCCGTACAGCATCTGGATTTCGAATTCGTCGGCGGTGCGGCCGTTGGTCTTCGCCTGCTGCAGGGCGGCCGCGATCATGGCCGGGTCGTGGGACGCGACCATCGGGTAGCCCTGGCCGTTCATCAGGATGCGCAGGCAGCGCAGGTAGGCCTCGTCGACCGCCTCCTTGCCCTGGTACGCGACCGAGGCGGGTTCCTTGTAAGCGCCCTTGCACAACCGGATGCGCGATCCGGGGCCGGACAGGTCCCGGCAGTCGGCCTCGGTGCGCTCGAGGTATGCCTGCAGCACGGTGCCGAGGGACGGGAAGTCCTTGCGGAGTTCGCGGACGATCGACAGCGTCGAGTCGGTGGTGGTGTGGTCCTCGGCGTCGACGGTGACCCACGCGCCGGCCTCCTCGGCGGCGGTGCAGATCTTGTGCGCGTTCTCGAGGGCCACCTTGTGTCCGTCGCGGGGCAGGAACTGCCCCAGCGCGGACAGCTTCAACGAGACCTCGACATTGCGAACCGAGGTCGGCGACGTCGACGCGGTCTTCTGGCTGAGGGTCGCCAGATCGGACAGCAGGGTCAGGTAGTGCGACACGGTGGCGTCGGCCTGCGCCGAATCGGTGGTGTCCTCGCCGAGGTGATCGATCGTGATGTAGCGGCCGGAGTCGAGGATGGATGTGGTCGCGGCGATCGCCTGGTCCTCGGTCTGGCCGGCGACGAACCGGTCGACGAGGCTGCGGGTCACCGGGATCTTGGTGACGGTACGTTCCATGCGAGGCGAGCGGGCGGCGGCCAGCAGGGCGGGGCGGAGCAGGGCGGAGAATGCCATCAGATGTCCTCGGAGGTGTCGGCCGCCTGGTGCGGGTAGCGGTGGTCGGTGGCGGGGACGAACGTTTCCTTGATGGTGCGGGCGGACGCCCAGCGCAGCAGGTTCTGCGGGGAGCCGGCCTTGTCGTTGGTGCCCGACGCGCGGGCACCGCCGAACGGTTGCTGTCCGACGACGGCGCCGGTGGGCTTGTCGTTGATGTAGAAGTTGCCGGCCGCGAACCGCAGGTCATCGGTGGCCTGGGCGATCGCGGTGCGGTCGTCGGCGATGATCGACCCGGTCAGCGCGTATGCGGAGCCCTTGTCGACGAGGTCGAGGACCTTCTCGAACGATCCGGCGGCGGAGTCGTCGTAGACGTGCACGGACAGGATCGGTCCGAAGTATTCGGTGCGGAACGCCTCGTCTGTGGGGTCGTCACCGAGCAGCACGGTGGGGTCGACGAAGTAGCCGACACTGTCGTCGACATGGCCGCCGGCGGCGATGGTCAGGCCGGGGGTGGCCTTCGCGCGGGCGAGGGCGTCGGCGTTGCGGTCGAAGGCACGCTTGTCGATGACGGCGCCACCGAAGTTCGAGAAGTCGGTGACGTCACCGTATTTCAGTGTTGATGCCTTCTCGATGAAGTCGTCACCCATCTTCGCCCACACCGATTTCGGGACGAACGCCCGGGAGGCGGCAGAGCATTTCTGGCCCTGGTAGTCGAAGGCGCCGCGGAGCAGCGCGGTGGTCAGAGTATCGGGGTTCGCGGAGCTGTGGGCGAGGACGAAGTCCTTGCCGCCGGTCTCGCCGACCAGCCGCGGGTAGGAGTGGTAGTTCGAGATGTTGTTGCCGACCTGGCGCCACAGGTGCTGGAAGGTGGCGGTGGAGCCGGTGAAGTGGATTCCGGCGAGGCGGGGGTCGGCGAGAACGACGTCGGAGACCGCGGCGCCGGAGCCGTTGACGAGGTTGATCACGCCGGGCGGCAGTCCGGCGGCCTCGAGCAGCTTCATCGTCCAGTACGCGGCGACGGCCTGCGTCTGCGACGGCTTCCACACCACCGTGTTGCCCATCAACGCCGGGGCGGTGGGCAGGTTGCCGGCGATGGCGGTGAAGTTGAACGGGGTGATCGCGTAGACGAAGCCCTCGAGCGAGCGGTACTCGAGCTTGTTCCAGACGCCGGGGGAGGAGATCGGCTGGTCGGCGAGGATCTGGCGGGCGAAGTGGACGTTGAACCGCCAGAAGTCGATGAGTTCGCACGGAGTGTCGATCTCGGCCTGGTACGCGGTCTTGGACTGTCCGAGCATGGTTGCGGCGGCGAGTGTTTCGCGCCAGGGTCCGGACAGCAGGTCGGCTGCGCGCAGGAACACCGCGGCGCGGTCCTCGAACGACAGCGCCCGCCAGGCCGGGGCCGCGGCGGTGGCCGCGGCGACCGCGTCCTGGATGTCCTGTGTGCCCGCGTTGGTGAAGGTGCCCAGTACCGCCGAATGCCGGTGCGGCTGGACGACGTCGATGGCCGGTCCGTTGCCGCGGCGGTGCGCTCCGCCGATCACGTGGTGGATCTCCGTCGGATTCGACCCGAGTTCGGCCAGCTTCGCCTGCAGCCGCGCCCGCTCCGCGCTGCCCGGCGTGAACGACCCCACCGGCTCGTTGACGGGCTGCGGGGTGGTGGTGATGGCGTCCATGAAAACCTCCTACGGGATGTGGCGGCGAAGACGGCCGCCGCAACGAACTAGCCGTAGTCAACACCAGCACGGCGCCGAAAGAATGAGCCAGTCGAACAAATCTCTATAATTGGAGTTGTACAATCAGCCAACTGCTCGTGTGATCCCGAAGTGGAGATCGTCCCGTGAATTCTGAAGGCGGAACCCGTGGGGGTTCAACCGATTCGTCCGGCCGTGCCACCGGAAGCATCACGCTGCGTGAGCTTCTCAGTTCCCTCGACACCTCGGTCGTCGAACTGATCGATGCGCCGGCCGGCACCGAGGTCGCGCTGTCCTCCGTTGCACTCGTCGACAGCTCCGACCTGGAAACCGAGACCGATTCGCAATCGCCGCTGCCGGACCTGTATCTGCATGTCGGGATCGGCAAGACGGAGGCTGTGCGCTGGTTCGACGGCATTGCCCTCCGCCCGTCCGAGCGCCGGGTGAGGGCGGTGATGTCCAAGAATGCGGCCACGTCGACGGCGCTGCAGGCAGCGGCGCGGCGCGCCGGGGTCGCGTTGGTGGCGGTGCACCCGAAGGCCCGCTGGGATCACGTGTTCCCGCTGGTGCAACGCATGCTGGACCGCTCCCGCCGCAGCACGGGCCTGGGTGATCCGGATCTGCTGGCCACCGACACCGACCTGTTCGGGCTCGCGCAGATCGTCGCCCAGAACGCCGGCGGCATGGTGTCGATCGAGGACGCGCAATCGCACGTGCTGGCCTACTCCGCCTCCGACGAGGCCGCGGACGAGTTGCGGACGCTGTCGATCCTCGGCCGCGAAGGGCCCCGCGACTACCTGCGGGCACTGCAGCGGTGGGGGGTTTTCGACCGTCTCCGCAGCAGCGACGAGGTCATCGACGTTCCCGCCCATCGCAAGCTCGGCACGAAGCGGCGGCTGGTGGTCAGCATCCGGCAGTCCTCCGACGACGCCACGACATCGGCGCGCACGCTCGGGTCCATCTGGCTGCAACAGGGGGTGGCGCCGTTCGCCGACGACGCCGAGGACGTGTTGCGGGGCGCGTCCGCGATCGCCGCGCGGATCATCTCGCGCAGTCTCAATGCGCCATCCACCGAGGGCCTGCTGATCCAGCGGCTGTTCGGCGCCCGCGGGGGTGGTGTGGACGTCCCGTCCGTGGTCAGTGCCCTGAACCTGTCGGCGACCGGGCCCGCTGCGGTCGTCGGGTTCGCGGTCAGTGCCACCGAGACCGCCGGTGGCGGACGGCTCACGGAACTGGGCAGCATGCTGCGCCTGCAGGCCAGTTCCTTTCGCCGCGACTCCGTGGCGACGATCATCGGGGAGCGCGCCTACGTGCTGCTCCCGCGCTACACGAGCCCGAAATCGGTGACCACGTGGACCCGGCAACTCGTCGAGCAGTTCGAGGCGAAGCGGTCGATCGCCTTGCGGGCGGCGATCGCGATCCCGGTGCCCGATCTGGGGCAGGTCGCCGGAGCGAGGGGAGAGGTCGACCGTGTTCTCGACGGCACCGCCGCGACCTTCCCCGAGGGTCGGGTGACCACGCTTGCCGAATCGCGCACCGCGGTGCTGTTCGGGGAGATCCTCGACCTCCTCGCCGAACACCGGGAACTGCACGACCCGCGGCTCGACGCCCTCGTCGACTACGACGACAAGCATGCGTCGAATCTGCAGGACAGTGCCGAAGCCTATCTCGCGGCGCACGGCGACGTCCGCGCGGCCGCCGCTGTCCTGCAAGTACATCCGAATACCCTGCGCTACCGGATTCGCCGCGTCGAGGAGATCGTCGGTATCGAACTGCACGACGCCTCCGACCGGATGCTGTTCGAATTGCAGCTCGCCTTGCGGCGCCGCGGCGTGGCGAATTCCTCCGCCTGAGAGTTGGCCGAAAGAACAAAATCCTGAATACCTTTTCTCATATCGGGCCCAATACTTCGACAGGCGCAGTCGGTTTACTGACTGGCACCAGTTCGCGGCAACGGCGCCGCGTGCGTGGACCTCGACGAAGGAACGGTGAACTCCCGGTGAGTATGTCGGTGCATTCCGGAATACGTGAGAGGCCGGCCGCGGCGCCTCACGCGACGATCGAAAGCCTCCGAACGGCGTTCTTCCCGCACACCGCCCCGGGCGATCACGCCGCCGCGGACGCCGTCGTGCGCGAGCATCTCGATCTCGCGACGAGGCGTCTGCCCGGTACCGATATCGTGCAGTTCCTCTCCGCGGGCCACGTTCCGGGCGTGCTCGTCGTCACCGACGATGTGCCGCTGCTCGTCGATACGCTCAGCGGCGTAGTGGAATCCGGCGAAGCGGTGATCACTCGCCTGCTTCATCCCGTCGTCCCGGTGATCCGAGACGAGACGGGGACGCTCGTCGACGTCGCCGCCGACCGAACCGAGGCGACGATCGAATCCTGGATTCGGTTCGAACTTGCTGCCCCGATGGAAGATTCGCGGGCCGAGCAGCTGCAGGCCGATCTCGCGCAGGCACTGACCGCCCTCCGGAACATTGCCGCGGACCGGCCCGCCGCACTCGAACGCGTCCGGCAGGCCGCGTCGACACTGGCCGCGGCGCCCTCGGTGTCCGCGCCGTGGGATCCGCGGGAACTCGCCGACGGCATCGACCTGCTCGGCTGGTTCGGTGACGGACACTTCACCTTCCTCGGCTACCACTACCAGGGCCTCGGCGCCGACGTCGCCGACGAACTCGGAATGTTCCGGACTACCCGATCGACGGTCGACCAGGAGAGCGCGACACAGTCTCCGGTCGCGGTCGTTCAGGGCCCGGAGTTCCCCACGAGTTGCCGCGGGCTGCACCCGCACCTGATCAGGGTCCCGGAGATCGGTGAAACCGGTGTGGTGTTGGGCGAGCACCGATTCCTGGGGGTGTTCACCGTCACCGCGCTGCACGAAAACGTCCTCGACATCCCGGTTCTCGGCCGCCGTGTTCGCGAGGTAATCACAAGGGCGGGTTACCGGCTCGACTCCCACACCGGGCGGACACTGCTGGAAATCATCCAGGACCTCCCGCGGCCGCAGTTGTTCGCGCTCGACGTCGACACCCTGCACCGCACCGTGGTGGCGGTCCTCGGCGCCGCCGAGCGCAAAGAGCTGCTGGTGTTCCTGCGCGCCGCCGACGACCGTCGGTCGCTCTCGGCGCTGGTCTACCTGCCCCGCGACCGCTACACCACAGCGGTGCGCACCGGCATGCGGCGCGCGCTGCTCGAACACTTCCCCGGCACGGCCATCGACCACACGGTGCGGGTCACCGAGAACCCGCTCGCTCTGGTGCATTTCACCCTCCGAGCCGGCGGCGACCAGGTGCTGGACGCCCACGAGGACTGGAACGTCCTCGAAGAACAGGTGCGATCCCGTCTGGCGGCGGTCTGCCGCAGCTGGGACGACGCGCTCCACGACCACCTGCGCGAGTGCGCCGGAGTGCCCGCGACGGTCGGTGCGAGCTACACGCACCGGCTGCCCGCGTCCTACCAGCACGACTTCTCCGCCGAACGCGCGGCCGCCGACATCTCCCGCCTGGAGGCCCTCGCGGCGGGTGCCGTCGACGTCGCGCTCACCACCCGGCCGGCCGGCGACCACACCGAACTGCGGTTCACCCTGTATGTCGCCGGTGAACGGGTCTCGCTCAGCGACATCCTGCCCATTCTGCACAGCCTCGGCGTCGAGGTACTCGACGAACGGCCGTACCCGGTGACCCGTCCCGATGGGTTGTCGACCTGGATCTACGAGTTCACCCTCCGCTCCGCCGGGCCGTCCGACGTCACCGCGACCGTCGCACGCGAATCGCAGTCGGCGGAGCCGGGGACACTGGCCCGCCGCTTCTGCGACACCTTCGTCGCCGCGTGGTCCGGCGCGGCCGAAGTCGACTCCTTCAACACCCTCGTCACGCGGGTGGGCCTGGCCTGGACCGAGGCGGCGCTGCTGCGGGCCTACGCCCGATACCTGCGGCAGATCGGGTTCCCCTACAGCACCAGACGCATCGCCGCCGTGCTCGTCGACAACCCCCGCACCTGCGCGGCACTGATCGAGCTGTTCACCGCCCTGTTCGACCCCACGCCGGATTCGGGCCGCGACAGTACTGCCGTTGCGGAGCAGATCGGCGGAGCGATCGAGGAGGTCGTCAGCCTGGAGGCGGACCGGATCCTGCGCGCTTACCTCGACCTGATGCGGGCCACCGTGCGCACCAACTACTACCGCAACGGCGACGGAGTCCGGCGCTCGCCGGCCCTGGCCCTCAAACTCGAACCCGGTGCGCTGTCCCAACTCCCGCAGCCGCGCCCGCGGCTCGAGGTGTTCGTCTACTCCCCGCACGTCGAGGGCGTGCACCTGCGCTACGGCGCCGTCTCCCGCGGCGGGCTGCGCTGGTCCGACCGGCGCGAGGACTTCCGCACCGAAATCCTCGGCCTGGTCAAGGCACAGGCGGTGAAGAACGCGGTCATCGTCCCGGTCGGCGCGAAGGGTGGCTTCGTCGTCAAGAGGCCACCGGCCGCGACCGGAGACCCCGTCGCCGACCGGGAGGCGTTCCGAGCGGCGGGTATCGGGTGCTACCGCGCCTTCATCGGTGCGCTGCTCGATGTCACCGACAACGTTCATCCGGAAACGGGTGCAACCGTACCCTCGACCGGGGTGGTGCGCCGCGACGGTGACGACCCGTACCTGGTGGTCGCCGCGGACAAGGGCACCGCCACCTTCTCCGACGACGCCAACGCCGTCGCCGCCGAATACGGGTTCTGGCTCGGTGACGCGTTCGCCTCCGGCGGGTCGGTGGGCTACGACCACAAGGCCATGGGCATCACCGCCAAGGGCGCGTGGGAGTCCGTCAAGCGGCACTTCCGGGAAATGGGCGTCGACACCCAGACCCAGGACTTCACCGTCGCCGGGGTCGGGGACATGAGCGGCGACGTCTTCGGCAACGGCATGCTCCTCAGCGAGCACATCCGGCTCGTGGCCGCGTTCGATCACCGGCACATCTTCGTCGATCCGAATCCGGATCCGGCCGCCTCGCACCGGGAGCGGGCCCGGCTGTTCGCGCTGCCCCGCTCGTCCTGGAACGACTACGACACCGATCGGATCAGCACCGGGGGAGGAGTGTTCGACCGCACCGCCAAATCGGTTCCCGTGTCCGCCGAGATGCGCGAGGCACTCGGCCTGACCTCGACCGTGACCCGGCTGTCCCCGCAGGACCTCATCCGGGCCATCCTCTGCGCCCCGGTCGACCTGTTGTGGAACGGCGGGATCGGCACGTACGTCAAGGCCGCCCGTGAAACGCACCTCGAGGTCGGGGACAAGGCCAACGACGGTGTCCGCGTGGACGCTGGGCAGGTGCGGGCGAAGGTGATCGGCGAGGGCGGCAACCTCGGCGTCACCGCCCTCGGACGCATCGAGTTCAGCCTCGGCGGCGGCCGGATCAACACCGACGCACTCGACAACTCGGCCGGCGTCGACTGCTCCGACCACGAGGTCAACATCAAGATCCTCCTCGACGGACTCGTCTCCACCGGGCGCATCGAACCGGAGGCCCGGAACCGGTTGCTGCAGAACATGACCGACGACGTCGAGACGCTCGTTCTGGCCGGCAACGTCGACCAGAACGCTCTCCTCGGCACCAGCCGCGCCACCGCGGCCGCCAAGTTGCGGGTGCACGCCCGTCAGATCCGGGCACTCGAGGCGCAGCGCGGCCTCGACCGCACCCTCGAAGCCCTCCCCGACGAGGACGAGCTGGAACGACGCGGCAAGCAGGGGCGAGGGCTGACCTCCCCCGAGCTGGCGACCCTGACCGCGCATGTCAAACTTGCCCTGAAGTCGGACTTGCTGGCCGGCGACCTCGTCGACGGGGATGCCTTCACCGACCGTCTGCTCGGGTACTTCCCCGCCCGGCTGCAGAGGGACTATCCGGACGCGATCCGCACTCACCGGCTGCGCCGCGAGATCATCGCGACCGTGATCACCAACGAGGTGGTCGACGCCGGCGGCATCACCTACGTGTTCCGGCTCTGCGAGGACACCGGCGCCTCTGCCGTCGACGCCGTCCGCGCCTACGCGGCTGCCAGCGCGATCGCCGATCTGCCCGCAACGATTTCCCGGATTCACACGGACGCACCGAACACCGCGGTCTCCGATGCCATGATGGCGGAGGTGCGGCGGCTGCTCGACCGGCTGTCGCGGTGGTTGCTCCACCACCGGCCGCAGCCGCTCGCCATCGGCGCCGAGATCACCCGTTACGGCAAGGCCTTCGAGCACCTGCTGCCGAAGGTCGCGGGTTGGTTGCAGGGCCCGGATGCTCAGATTGTCGAAACCCGAGCCGCCGGCATGCAGGCACTGGACGCTCAACCCGAGCACGCAACCGCCATCGTCAGCCTGCTGCACGCCTTCTGCGTCATGGACATCATCGACGTCGCAGACCTCGAGGGCCGGGCACTCGACGAGGCCGCCGAACTGTACTACACCCTCAACGCGCACCTCGGTCTCGATCACCTGCTGACCGCAATCTCCGGCCTCGACGACACCGACCGCTGGAACGCCCTGGCCCGGCTCGCCTTGCGCGACGAGGTGTACGGCTCGATGCGACTGCTGTGCCTGGACGTGCTCTCCGGTTCGGCATCCGCCGAAACCGCCGCGGAGAAGATCGCCGACTGGGAGGCCACCAACACCTCCCGGCTGGCCCGCGCCCGCTCGATCCTCACCGAGATCTTCGCCGTCCACCCGGCCGACCTGTCGACGCTGTCCGTCGCGGCCCGGCAGGTGCGGACCATGGTCGGCCGCGCCGGCACCGGCCGATCGACCAACTGACCAAAGACGCGGTGGACGGTGCTGGCAGTACCCGTCACACTTTCGCCGCTGTGAGGGGCGATTCGACGGCTTGGCGACGACTCAGGAACCACTTGTTGGCGAGGAACAACACCATGACCACAGCCCAGGACAGCAGGCTCAGCACCAGTTGCGACCGGGCGCTGTCCTCCAGGTACATTTGCAGCAGCACGCCGAGGATTGCCGCGGTGGTCAGCAGCGACAGCACCGGGAACAACCACATCTTCACGCGCAACTCGGAGTCCGGGGTGCGGAAGCGAAGAACGATGTGCGAGATCGCGATCAGCAGGTAGACGAACAGGATGATCGCGCCGCTCGAGTTCAGCAGGAACGTGAACACGGTGTCCGGCGAGATCGCGGCGGCGATGACGCAGAGGAATCCGACGACCGAGGACACCAGGATCGCGGCGGCCGGCACGCCGCGCCGGGTGACCCGGGTGAGGAGAGGTGGCGCCTCGCGGCGCGCGGCCAGGACGAACAGCATGCGCGAGGAGGTGTACATCCCTGAGTTGAGACAGCTCAGCACCGCCGTCAACACGACGGCATTCATGATGTTGTCGGCGTAGGGGATGCCCATCTCGGTCATCGCGGCGACGAACGGGGAGGCCGCCAGATCGGTGTCATTCCAGGGGAGGATCGTCACCAGCAGGAACACCGCGCCGACGAAGAACACCGCGATGCGCATGATCACCGAGTTCGCGGCCTTGGCAACGGCCTTCTCCGGATTCTCCGACTCGGCAGCCGCGATCGTCGCGACCTCGGCGCCGACCATGGAGAAGATCACCGTCACCACACCGACGGTGATCGCGGCGGGACCGTTCGGCAGGAAGCCGCCGTGGGACCACAGGTTGGAGAAGTCCATCGTCTTGTTCGGCCAGACACCGAACACGTACAGCGAGCCGAGCCCGATGAACAGACAGATCGCGAACACCTTCACGCCCGCGAACCAGTATTCGAACTCGCCGAAGGACGAGACGGAGAACAGGTTGGTTGCGGTCATCAGGACCATCAGCACCAGGGCACACAACCACAGCGGGACGTCGATCCAGAACTGGATGATCTTGGCGCCGGCGATCGCTTCGAAGCCGACGACGATCACCCAGAAGTACCAATACAGCCAGCCGACGGAGAAGCCGGCCCAGTTGCCGAGCGCGCTGCGGGCATAGTCCGCGAACGATCCGGTCGACGGGTTCGCCACGGCCATCTCGGCCAGCATGCGCATGACCATGATGATCAGGATGCCGCTGGCGGCGTAGGTGATGAAGGCCGCGGGCCCGGTGTCGGAGATGACGACGCCGGATCCGACGAACAGGCCGGCGCCGATCACGCCGCCGATGGCGATCATCGTCAGCTGTCGCTGGCTGAGTGCCTTCTTCAGTTCCGGTGCGCTGCTCATGAGCGCCCGGTCCGGATCGAAGCTGCGTGCCGCGAGTGTTGGTCGTGTAATTCGGCGATGGACATGGGGGCTTCCCTTTCGTCGTTCTCCGCAAGACCTCGATGCCGGGAGGCACGTGACGTGCCTCATACGAAGCTCTCTGCAACTAAAGACGATCACCACGGTCGTGTGATCGGCGGATCGAACGAAAATCCTCGCAGTTACTTGGCCGATCGAACGTATCGCTCAGAGGGGCGCGGTTTCGTGGGTGACGATCCGCCGGCGTTTTTCACGAGACCGGACCGTTGTCGGTGGTCGCATCGCGGAAGCACCGGCGGCTGCAACTACCAGCTCGGATCCCCGAACATCGCAACCCTGGCCAGCATCGGTGTCTGCCTCGCCGCGTCTACCTCGCGACCATCGCGTCGACGAGGGACGCCGTCCTCATCTACGGTGCCGCCGGGGGCTTCGGAACAATGCTCGCACCCAGACCCTGACATCGCGTGTCAGGAATTATCCGCGATCCTGCGCCTGCATGATCGCTGCCGCGGTGGAGGCGATCGTCCGATCGTCGTCGTGGGTCAGCCGGATGAGCGCCTTCCGTGCCGCGGTGCCGGGAATCTCGGCGAGTGCCTGCGTGATTCGCAACCGGGAGGGCGCGTCGTCGATGGTGTCGAGCGTGTCCTGCATGGCCCCGACGATGTCGTCGGCCATCGGAGAGAGGGTCGTCAGCAGACCCAGCACCTCGGCGGCCTCGACGTCGAGCCGACCCGTGACGACCATCCGGAGGAGGACGGGTATCGACTCGCCGTTCCCGCGAGAGCCGAGCGCCAGGGCCGCGTATCCGCGGACCGTGGCGTCCGAGTCGTCGAGGGCACGTCTCAGATGTACGACGGCTTCCTCGGTGTGGATTGCCGCTATGGCGGTGGTGGCGCGACGCCGGACGTCGACCTCCTCCGCGTCCAGGCCGTGGGCGAGATCCGCGAGTCCTCGACCGGCGATCCTCGCCAACGACCACTGCAGCGCGCCGGCCACATTGAGGTCGTCCTCCGTGAGGGCGGCCTCGACCAACGCCTCGACGGGCAGCGACGCCTTCCCGTTCGCGGACAGGATCGCCTGTTGGCGCCGGGCGGCGGACTCCGATTCGAGCGCCCGCAACAGGGTGACGAGGTTCAGGACGTCGTCCCACTGCGCGGGGGAGGCAGCGTCGACGCTTTCGAGCCTGCCGAGCAGTTCCTCCTCGGCGGCGATCCGCCGGCGAGTGTGCCGAATGAGGTCTCCCACCAGATCGGCCGGTGCGAAATCGGGCTCGTCCAGTGCGCGCTTGGCCTCATTCAGTGACAGCCCCAACGTCCTCAGGCTCTCGACGTGGAAGAGCCGTCGGATGTCGTCGGCGGAGTACTCGCGGTAACCACCCGACGTGCGGCCGGTGGGCTCGACCAGTCCCAACCTGTCGTAGTGGCGCAACATCCGCGTGCTGACACCGCACCGCCGCGAGACCTCGCCGATCAACATCCCATCTCCTCCCTTACATGTCCGGACCGGCGACAGCGACGCGCTTCGCCATCTCGAGTGAGAGGGCGAATCCGCTGTCGGGGTCGTGGCAGAGCTGCTTCGTCGCCTCGGCATGCGCGCGAACGTGCGGATCGGGACTCGTCCCGGCTGCGTCGAGGACCGGTAGGGCGGCGTCCCCGAGTTCCACGAAGGCACGGCTCAGACTGAGGTGCATCTGATGGTCGCCGCGTCCGAGCTCGGTCATTAGTTCGGCCGCGAGCGCAGCCTCCCCGCCGGGTGGCACGAGGACCGCGGCCGCCCGCCATGCGCTGCGCGCGACCTCGTCGTGCTCGTCGTGCAGCAGTGCCGACACCGCGGGCCAGGCGAGCCGATCCCCGATCTTGGACAGGGTGTGCAGCGACTGGCTGCGGGCCTGCGCGGAGCCGGACCCGAGCTCGTGGACCAGTCTCGGCACCGTGACCTCGCCCGGCAGGCGGCACAGTGCCCAGGTCAGCATGTCGAGGACATAGAAGTCCGGTTCGACGGCACACCGGTCGACGAGAGCGTCCGCGAATCGGGGATCGGGGTGCGTGCCCGCGGCGAGCGCCGCCCGCAGCCGAGCGGACGCGTCGGTCGCGGCCAGAGCGTCGACGAGGTGAGCATTCGGCCCACCCTGGTTGGTTGTGTTCACGACAACCACCTCCTTCGCCGACCATTCGAGTCCTTGTCACTGTGTCAGGGTCAAGGGCCGGGTGGATGCGCGTGGTGGAAAATCTAGCCATGATCCTCCCGAAGGTCCGAGACCCGCGCTTCGTGACGATCCGCCGCGGTGGCACCCTCACCGACGCGGATCACCAGCTTCTGGCCCTGTGGGCGGCATCGTGCGCGGAGCATGTGCTGAACCTGTTCGAGTCGGTTCGACCCGACGACGCACGACCGCGTGACGCGATCGAGAACGCCCGCGCGTGGGTGCGTGGGGAGGTGAAGATGATGGAGGCTCGCGCCGCCGGCGGTCATGCCATGGGCGCGGCCCGAGACCTGCGGGGAGCCGCCCGGCACGCCGCCTACGCTGCGGGGCAGGCCGGGGCGGTCGCGCACGTCGCGGCGCACGAACTCGGTGCCGCCGCCTATGCGATCAAGGCCGCACGTGCTGCCGCGCCCGCGGGTGACGGCGACGCAGCGGGACGACGTGAGTGCCGTTGGCAGCGTGACCAACTCCCCGAGGCGATTCGCGAACTCGTACTCGACGACCAGCGGTTGCGGAACGACATCTGCTGGTCGGTGTTCGACTGCTGAGCGCGCGTCATTTTATCGAGCGTCACCTGTCCGGGCGGGGCGGCGTCCCCGTCCGAGCACCCAGCCGGCGTAACCGATGAACACGACCCCGGCCCCGGCACCGGCCGCCGCGCTCGGCGCCACGGCACCGGCAAGCCCGAGACCTGCAGCAGCCACCGCGACGAGCGCCGCGACGACACCGGTCAGCGCAAGACCCCGGGCGTGAAAGACCCTGCCCAGCGGAATGAAGTGGACACCGACGACGAACAGCGTCCACGCCGCGTCGTACGCCGGATACCCGACCGCGGCAAGGAGGAGGTTCCCGACCACGATCAGCACCACCTCCACCGCCACCGTGAGCCAGTAGCGGCGGCGGACCCGCGGGTCGGCCATCGCCGAGCCGGTCGTCGTCAGCCGGCGCACCAGCAGCACCACCAGCGCGACGAGGAGTAGCGCCGAGATCACCGATCCGGCGACCAGGTAGGGCACCCACGGTGCGGGCGGGTCCTCCTGTGCCCAGCCGAACCAGGCGATCCCCGCGACCGCCAGCACCGCTGCGCCGATCACCTCGCCGCGATCCCAGAGCGGCGCGATCTCCGTTACCGGAACGGAACTGTCGGACAACTGATTCGAACGGTGCTCACTGATGCCGATCACCTCCTGCAGTCTCGCGTCGGTGGCCGTTCAGCCACATCTGCATGTCGTCGTGTGCCGCCCGGGCCATCGGGGTCGGGTGGCCGGTGAATCCGTGGGGCGAGTCCGGATAGATACGGAGATCGACGTCGACGCCCGAAGCGGACAGTCGTGCGGCCATGGCCAGGTTGTCCTGCAGCAGGATGTCCTTATTGCCGACGACCATCAGGATCGGAGGCAGGTCGGTGAGGTCGGCACAGATCGGGGAGAGGTCGGGATGAGTGCGGTCCGACGCCGCGCCCGCGTAGGCGTCGAGGAAGTACTCGTCGGCGATGAGGCGTCCGGCGGGTGTCTGAGCGCTGAGGTCGTACGTTCCGAACTGCAGGACGGCGGAATCAATGGCGAATATCCCCCGATCGCGCAGCCGTAGAAGCGTGGTCATCGCGAGCGTTGCACCGGCCGAGAAGCCGCCGATGGAGAGTGTCGTCGTCCCGAAGCGGTCCGCGGCGTGCTCGACGAGCCAGAGTGCGGCGGCTTCGCAGTCGTCGGGTGCGGCCGGCCACGGGTGTTCAGGAGCGAGCCGGTAGTCCACGCTGACGACCGCGACGCCGAGCGCGTCCGCGAGCCGGCGGTTGCGGACGTCGCTGCCGGCGGCCGACCCCATGTAGAACCCGCCGCCGTGGATCTCCAGGTAGACACCCGTCGCGGCCCGGCCGACAGGGGCGTGAATCCGCAGCGGGACTCGACGACCACCGCTGACGACGACCTCCTCGACAGCCGGCGGTTGCGACGGGGCGGGGGCGGGGGCCTCGGCGCGGACCGATCGAAGTTCCGCCCAGCTATTAGGACCCCGACCGGCGACGCGCTGCGCGTAGAACGCCCGCGACGCGTCGACGAGAGGCAGCAGGCGCGGGTCGATCAGATCAGACAGTCCGAAGTGCATCGAGATCACAGTACGGACTGGACCCGCACTCCATCTCGTGACGCGCGGACCGTCCGGCGCCGTGGCAGGGTGAGGCGGTGGGCGACGCACTGTATCCGGCGATAGAGCCGTACGAGTCCGGACTACTCGACGTGTCCGACGGTCACCGCGTGTACTGGGAGACCGTCGGGACCTCGACCGGGATCCCCGTGGTGTATCTGCACGGCGGACCGGGCTCGGGAAGTACCGCCGGAGCGCGACGCTATTTCGACCCGACCGCCTTCCGGTCGGTGCTGTTCGACCAGCGCGGGTGCGGTCGCAGCACGCCGCTCGCGGACGGCCCCGACTACGACCTGCGGTCGAACACGACCGCGCACCTGATTGACGACATCGAGCGCCTCCGTGACCATCTCGGGGTCGAGCGGTGGATCGTCACCGGCGTCTCGTGGGGCGTCAGCCTGGGATTGGCATACGCACAGAAGTACCCGGAGCGGGTGATCGCGGCGGTGTTCGGTGCGGTCACCACGGGTTCCCGCAGGGAGATCGACTGGATCACCCGCGCCATGGGGCGCGTGTTCCCGCAGCAGTGGGAACGGTTAGTCGCGGGTGTGCCGGAGAGTGAACGGTCGGGGAACCTCCCGGCCGCCTACGCCCGCCTGCTGGCCGACCCGGACCCGGACGTGCGCCGGACGGCGGCGATGAGGTGGTGTGCGTGGGAGGACACGCATGTTTCGCTGATGCCGGGGTGGCAGCCGAACCCGCGCTACGACGATCCCGCATTCCGGAGCGTGTTCGCGCGGTTGGTGACGCACTACTGGTCACACGACTGCTTCCTCGCCCCGAACAAGATCCTCGACGGGATGGGCGCCCTCGCCGGCATCCCGGCGATCCTGGTGCACGGACGTTACGACGTGTCCGGGCCGTTGGACACCGCGTGGGACATCGCGCGGGCCTGGCCCGGCAGCAAGTTGGTCGTGCTCGACGACGCCGGGCACGGGGGAGAAGGATTCGCCGCCGCGGTGGCCGCCGCCGTGGACAGTTTCAACGGCCGGTCGTGACGCAGTGAAATATGCTGCGTGAGGTGGATATTGTCGACGCGCATCATCACTTCATCAACCTGCCTGGCCTCACGTACCCGTGGATCGACAACCGCCCACCTGCACTGACCGCCCTGCTGTCGAATTACTACGCCGCGGCGCGCCGATACCTGCCGCACGACTACCGGGCACAGGTCGACCGGATACCCGTCACGGCCTCGGTCGCATGTGAGTTCGGAGCAGCGGACGGTGTCGCGGAGGCCGTCTGGGTTCAGCAGTGCGCCGATCGTGTCGGCGTTCCGAACGCCTTCATCGCGGCCGCTCAGCTCGAATCGGATGGTCTGGCAGATGTTCTCGCGCGATACCGGGATCTGCCGGTGGTCCAGGCGGTGCGGCAGCCGCTGTACTGGGCGGACGACCCCGTCAAGCGTCTGGGTGCGCGGGGCGACTACCTGTCGGACCTGGCCTGGCTGCGCGGGTTCGAGAAGGTCGCCGACGCGGGGTTCGTGTGGGATCTGCTCGTATACGACGAGCAGCTACCCGGCGCGCACGAACTCATTGCCGCGTTTCCCGACACCACCTTCGTGTTGGAGGCGGTCGGTTGGCCCGTCGACCTCACCGCCGAGGGCTTCTCCCGTTGGGAAGAACGCCTCGGTGCGGTGAGTCGGTTTCCGAACGTCGTCCTCAAGTTTCAGGGAATCGCCCTCATCTTCGGAACCTCCCCGGACGCGATCGGTCGCTGGATTCGGACGGCGCTCAGGATCTTCGGCGCCGGACGATGCATGTTCGCCTCCCATTACCCGATCGACCATCTGCTGTGGGACAGCGAGACCATGGTGTCCACCGTGCAGGCAGCCCTCGACGACCTGTCGTCGGCGGAACAGTCGCTCGTCTTCGGCGACACCGCGCGGCGGGTGTATCGCCTGCCGGGGCGTTAGGCTCACCACACGCGCCACAGCGGGGATCAGACGTTCGGGGGTCGGTCCGGGACGAGGAGTGCGCCGATGTCTTTGCCGATGGGGACGGCGTTGTTGGTGTCGGAGTTGGCTTTCGGTCCGAGGGTGCAGTAGACGACGATCGTCGTGTCGGTCTTCGTGTCGTAGAAGGCGACGCCGTTGTAGCCGCCGAATGCCGGGTTCATGTAGAGCCAGTCGTCGATGTGGACGACCCCGAACGCGAAGTACTTCTGCGCCGTCATGGGGCCGAGGCCTGCAGTGCTGGGGGCCATCATTTCCTTGAACTGCTCCTCCGAGAGGAGCTTGCCTGCGGCGAGCGCACGCACCCACACGGAGACGTCGGCGAGGGTGGAGTTCATGTTGCCGCTGTTGAGGAATGCGGTGGGGTTCCAGAATGTGGAGTCCTCGAAGACGCCACGTTCATTCGTGTAGCCGTGCAGCGTCGGCTCCGTCATCTGGGGTGTGAGGACGACGTCGCTGGAGTTCATGCCGAGCGGGTCCAGGATGCGCTGCTGGATCAAATCGTGGAGCGTCGTGCCGGTGGCCTTCTCGAGGACTACGCCGAGCAGGCACAGGTCGCTGTGGGCGTACGCCCAATTGGTGCCGGGTTCGAACAGCGGCGGCCGCGCGTTGGCGAGGTCGAAGATCTGCTGCGCGGTGAAACCCGCCATCGGGTTGGCGTAGAACTGCTTCAGGAATTCGGGGTCGGTGACGTAGTCAGCGATGCCCGTGGTGCTGTTGGCGAGCATGCGCGGGGTGATCTTGTCGGCGCGCGGGAAGTCGGGGACCCATTCGGCGATGGGCTTGTCGAGGGGGACGACGCCGTCCTTGTCGAGTTGCAGCAGCACCGTCGACAGCATCGGTTCCATCGGCTGGCCCACCCGCAGCTGCATGTCGGGTGTCGCGGGGACGCCGATCGGGGATCCGCCCAGCGCGCCCGCGGTGACCTGCTCGTCGCCGCGCCAGACCCCGAACACGGCGGACGAGAGGTCGAGTTCGGTCATCTTGCCCTGGACGATCTGTTCGATCTTCGCGGCGTCGGGGGATTCCGGGGCTGTCGACTCCGTCCCACCGCCGCCGGTGTCATCCGATCCGCAGGAGAGGGTGGCGAATCCGATGGCGACGGCGAGGGCGGCGGATGCACCGCGGCGCACCCACCGGTGAGTCGGCTTACTCATAACGGACGATCCCTTCGACGAGCGGGAATCTTGCGGGAGCAGCGATACGTGAATCTACCGTCGCCGACGCCGCGCGGGGAGCAAACGGCGGGTGCGCCCCGGCCGATCCGGTGACCGTGCGGCCACCGCTCGGGCAAGATCGGAATATGAAGTACGTCCTGCTGATCTGCGACGACGAGTCGGTATCGCCGACGAACGAGGAGCTCGAGGCCGACCCCGTGCATCAGGCGTGGTGGGCCGATGTGCAGCGGCGCGGCGGTTTCCTCGTCGGCCAGCGGTTGCGGCCGGTGGTGGACGCCACGACGGTGCGGGTCCGCGACGGCGAGACTCTGGTGTCGGATGGGCCGTTCGCCGAGACCAAGGACTTCGTCGGCGGATTCGTGATCGTCGACTGCGCGAATCTGGACGAGGCGATCGAGATCGCGGCCGGCCATCCCTACGCGCGCTGGGGCGGCGTCGAGATCCGCCCAGTGTGGGAATGACGGAGTCCGAGAACCGAGTCCGTTCGGCCGTCGCTGCGGCGTTCCGGGACGAGTGGGGCCAGGTGGTTGCGACCCTGATCGGGATGACGGGAGATTGGGATCTGGCCGAGGACTGCGCGCAGGACGCGTTCGCCGCCGCGTTGACGAGCTGGGAACGCGATGGCGTTCCCCGGAGCCCCGGTGCGTGGCTCACCGCGACCGCCCGCAACCGTGCGATCGATCGGCTGCGCCGCGACGCCGTGGGTGCGGGCAAGGTGCGCCAGCTCGCCGTGCCGGCCCGCGACCGGGACGAGCTGCCGCACGACGAGATTCCTGACGAGCGGCTGCGGCTGATCTTCACCTGCTGCCATCCGGCGCTGCCGTTCCCGGCCCGGGTCGCCCTCACCCTGCGGACGCTGGCCGGTTTGAGCACCGCCGAGATCGCCCGGGCCTTCCTCACCGCCGAGGCCACGATGGCGCAGCGTCTCGTCCGCGCGAAGCGGAAGATCCGCGAGGCCGGGATCCCGTACCGGGTGCCGCCCGTCGAATTGCTGCCACCGCGACTGGCCGCCGTCCTCGCGGTGCTCTACCTGATCTTCAACCAGGGCTACGACGAGGAGAACGGAGAACGGGCCCTGACCGCCGAGGCGATCCGCCTGGCCCGGCTCCTCGTCCGGCTGATGCCCGGGGAACCCGAGCCGCGCGGCCTGCTCGCGCTGATGCTGCTGCACGAGTCCCGGCGCGCGACGCGCACCGACGCCGGCGTGCTCGTCACCCTGGAGAATCAGGACCGGTCTCGGTGGAACCGGACGCTGATCGCCGAAGGAGTGGCAACACTCGACCAGGCGCTGGCGATGCGACGAACCGGTGCCTACCAGGTGCAGGCCGCCATCGCCGCCTGCCACGTCACCGCACCCGACGCGGCGAACACGGACTGGCAGCAGATCGCGGCTCTGTACACCGAGTTGGCGCGGCTGGCGCCGTCCCCGGTCGTGGATCTCAACCACGCCGTCGCGGTCGCGATGGCCGACGGCATCCCGGCCGGTCTGGCCCTGGTCGACGAGATCGCGGCGTCCGGCCGGCTCGACCACTACCACCTCCTCCCGGCGACCCGCGCCGATCTGCTCCGCCGGGACGGCCGCGCCGCCGAGGCCAGGTCGGCGTACGAGCGGGCGCTGCAGCTGGCGCCGACCGACGCCGAGCGTCGCTACCTGACCGGCCGCCTACGCGAACTCTGAGAAATCACGAGATTTTCTCGCGATTGTTGTCGATCCCGGACGGCACCCTTCGTCGGTTGGTTGAAAGCCCACCCGGAGGACAAGGAGACTGTCGTGAACACCGAAACGACCCCACCGGCGCCGTCCGTCGTCGACCACGCGACCTACCAGGCAGAACTGGACGCGTTGCGGGTGCGGGAGAAGGCGCACACCCATGAAGGCGACGCGATCGCGGCGGCACGGCGGCGACTGCCGATGGTCGAGGTGGACCCCGCCATCACCCTCGTCGGCGCGAACGGCCCGGCCCCACTGCTGGCCGTGTTCGAGGGCCGCAGCCAATTGATCGCGTACTTCCATATGTGGCACACCGACCAGCCTGTGGCCGACCAATGCGAGGGATGCACGTTCTTCAACGGCCAGGTGCGGGAGCTGTCGTACCTGCATTCCCGCGACGTCACGTACGCCACGCTGTGCCAGGGCCCGTACGACGTGAGCATCCGCTACCGCGACTTCATGCGCTGGGACGTGCCCTGGTACTCCGCGCAGGACGCGGCGGACGCGCTGCTCGGCGACCGCCAACGGTTCCCGGCGCCGCTGGTCTGCTATCTGCGCCAGGACGACCGGGTGTTCGAGACGTTCTGGACCAGTGGCCGTGGCCTGGAACCGATGGCTCCGACGTACGGTCTCCTCGACATGACCACGTACGGCCGTCAGGAATCGTGGGAGGATTCGCCCGCCGGGTGGCCGCAGCGGTGGGAGCGTCGCACGAGGGACATCATGCGCACCGACGGACGGCCCACCGCGCAATGGTCCCGGTTGCGTGACCGCCCGTGAGTACTTGTTAACCGCCCGACGTTGATAAGTACTCACGGGGTGAAGGTTCTTGCACGCCATAGATGTTCATGTCGGTCCTGAGTTTCACCTCGCCCGCCGGGGCGGCGAGAGTATCGGGTGGCTCCCGGTTGGTCGGTGTATTCCAAGAGGTTGCCGACCTGGGCGGCGAAGACGTCGCGGACTTGGGCTGATGTCGCGAAGAAGAATTCGCGGCGCAGTTCATGGGTGCCGACCTCTTGGGTGACGCGGAACTTCGGCGCGGAATATGGTGGTGTGGCAGTAACTGAGTTGCCACCGCGCCCGACGGACGGAATGATCACGGCCGTCGGGACGCGTGGCGCCGGGTCAGTGCTGTGCGGGAACGTCGCCGCGGGCCTTGGCGATCTGCGCCATGACGGCGATCTCGTCGTACACCCGCCATTCGCGGATGATCCGACCACCTCGCAGCAGGAATTGGGACGATCCCATGATTTCGACGTGGGAGTGGGTGACTGGACCGTAGAGCGGTGCGCCCGAGTAGGTTCCGGTCAGGCGCCACAGGACTCCGATTCGGGTTCCCTGTTCGGGGGCGGTGCTGACTGCGATGTCGCGGGTTTCGATCACGGCGTCAGGGAACGGTGCGAGCATCTGGGTCAAGTCGATCTGATAGTTCACTGCCCGGGTGCGGATGCGTGCGCGGGTGGTCTCGAGAAACAGGTCCCGTTGGGTGAACTCGGGTACGCGCTCGAGACGGCGGTTGTTCCACACATCGGTGACGAATTCGCGGATGAACTCCGCCTCTGTGTGATGGGTGTCCGGCCTCGGGCCGGACTCGCCGGTCAGCACCGCGTCCGCGGGGGCCGCGGTCCCGAACAGGCCGGCAGCCTCGTCGGTGAATGCGACCTGCCGCGCGACGGCTTCGGGATCGAGTCCCAGCGTCGTCACCACACGGTATTCGTCGCGCACCACCCATTCCTCGACCACCAGGCCGTCTCGAACGAGGCAAATCGCCATGTTCCGCGATTCGGAGTTGTTCAGTGTCGCCGGACCGTACACGCCGAGACCGGCCTGCGGTCCGGAATGGAACACGCGGTGGTGGCTGATGAAGGCCCGGTCTCCACGGGGCTCGCAGATCACGTCCTCCGCGGTCCCGACACGGGTGGGGAAGGCGCTCTTCTTGACGAGGGAGCCGGCGATCACGTCGTCGACGCCACGGATCGGCCCGTACGCGCCGTGCACCACCACGTCCTTCGCGTAGTGCTCGGGCAGGCGGCCGAGGCCGAAATCGTCCCAGATCAGGTCCGTCCAGCCGAGGATGTAGTCCTCGGGAGTGTCGAACGGGGCGTAGACATCCGCTGCGAGTGGCATTGCGGGGTGTGTCCTTTCACTTGGGTTCACCCACCGGACGTTCCGGTGGGTCCTCAGATAGCTGCCGGTGCCGGCTGGGGCCGGCAGCGACGGAGGTGTGTATCGGTGACCGCCCGGGTCGCCTCGACGAGCCGGGCGGCGGGCGTGAGCAGATTCCAGCCGCGGACCTCGTCGGACGTGACGTTTCGGGCGGCGCGCAGGTACGCCTGACGCAGCTCGGTGTTGACGTTGACCTTTCGGATGCCGTTGGCGATGGCGCGGCGGACCTGATCGTCGGGAACCCCGGAGGTGCCGTGGAGTGTCAGGGGCACCGGCACGGCGGCATGCAGTTCCGCCAGCACGGCCATGTCGAGCTCCGGTGGGCTCGCGTAGGTGCCG